>VFKD01000134.1 GCA_009885735.1 bacterium | reverse complement strand
GGCCGTACATCGACTGAGTCGCAGGAGTCTCCTTGGCAAGCTGGAGTGTCTCGGGTACGGCGGTCTGCATCTGGAACGCGAGCTCATACGACTTGATGCGTGCGCGGAGGTTCTTGTCCTCCGGATAGTCGATGCCCGCAAGCGTGTTGAGCTTGCCGAGGAGGCTGAAGTTCTCTGCCTGCTCCTGGGCCGATACACCTGGCGGCGGCGCGAGGTAAGGCAGGGGCTTGGCCGGGTCGGTGTTGAGGCGAACGCCGCCGTGCTCCGGACCGAGGTAGGAGGCGCCGTAGGTCCAGGCGCCGCCGCAGCAGTCGCCGGTCGGATTTCCCAGTACTACAAACTCCGGCAGATTCTCGTTGATCGAGCCGAGGCCATATGTAACCCACGAGCCGAGCGTGGGATGCGCGCCTTCGCGAACGTGGCGGCCGGTTTGAAACGTTAGCTGTGCGCCGTGGTCGTTGTCGAGCGTCCAGAGCGAGCGCACCACTGCCAGGTCGTCCGCACACTCGCCGATGTTCTTGAACCAGTCTCCCACCACAAGGCCGCTCTGCCCATATGCCTTGTAGCCCGTCTGCAGCGGCATAAGCACCTTGCGGTTTACGTGGGCAGGGTTGCCGCCAACGATGTCCTTCTCGAGCTTCTTCTGGTCAAAGATCTCTTTGTAGGGCGTATCGTCAACCGACTTGCCGCCATACTTGTTGAGTTCGGGCTTCACGTCGAAGCTCTCGAGGTGGCTCACTCCGCCGCACAGGAATATCCAGATGATGTTCTTGGCCTTCGGCGCGAAGTGTGGTTTGCCGCTGGGAACCTCCGCCTGAGCGACGCCCTCCTTGAAGAGCATCGCGCCGAGGGCCATTCCTGTGAAGCCCATCCCGGTGTCTGCCAAGAACGAGCGCCTGGTAACACCCTTGCAGCCGCCTGCATCCTCTGGGTTAATTGCCATCTGCTTCTCCCCGTCTGTTGACTGACCTTGTACCGCGATTATACAGTATTGGTGGCCGCCGCGCCAGTGGCGGCAAGCCTCTTGCGGCCCGCCGGACACCTCGCGGCCACGATACATTCAAGGCATTTTGGCCTGCGAGCAATGCAGATACTCCGGCCATGCAAAATG
>VFKD01000358.1 GCA_009885735.1 bacterium | reverse complement strand
CCCTCATCCATCGCAAGTCGGCCCCGCACGAGGTGCAGCAGGCATAGATGCTCCTGCGAGCCTGAGTTCAGTATCCAGGCCGATGCGGCCTCCAGCTTCGCGCGGCACCTGCCCAGCGCGCCCTCTTGCCGATCCGCCTCGGCAAGCGCCAGGTCGTTTCGCACGATGTCGTCCTGGTAGATAGATACGCTGCGTTCGGCCTCGGCCACCCGGCGAGCCTCCTCGGCAGCGCCGCGATAGAGGTGCAGAAATCCGACGGGCAGCGGCATGTCCGGCGTTCGCTCGGGCAATGAGACGGCATGGCCCTGCAGGAACATCGCCACCCTGCGAGTGCTGTCGGTCGTGTCCTTGCACAGCTCGGAGAGCTTGCCGCAGATCAGCCGGATATATCGGTTCTGCGGACGCCACTTCAGCGCATCGTCGAAGCGCCCGAAGGCGCGCAAGCAGTGATACATGGCGCTGTTGTCCGGGCACTCGTCGAAAGCACGAAGAATGCGATAGGTGCGAACGTATTCGCCCAGCAGGGCATTCAGGTGGTCATTGCCGCCCATCCTGTGGCGGTAGATGTCCTCGGCATCCCGCAAGTTGCCGGAATGGATGGCGTGGAACACAAGCTCCTCGAGCAGGTCGAGAGTCGCCTTGTCTTCGGGTGGCCCAATTCCGGGCCGGCTGGTGAGCGAACTCAGGTGGACCCGAACGGCGTCGTGGAGCGCCTGCGGCTCGCGAAACAGGCGGTAGAAGTGGTCGCGAACAGCCGGGTGGATGGTGAACCGGCCCCGGCCGTCGCGCAAGGTCAGGTGCCTCCGCTGAAGCTCGTCCAGGGCTGTCCGCAGCTCCTCCGGCGACATTCCCGCCATTTCGCCGGCGATTGACTCCTTCCCGGCGCCCAGGAAGATGCTTTCGACCGCCCCTGGGTCAACTCCAAACCTGAAGATACAGAGCCTGCAGAGGAGTGCCAGCTCGCGGGCCGGCAGCCTCTCTTCATAGAGGCGCAGAACCTGCGCAAGGCGCTGCTCCCGGTCGACCGACGACGACGCAAGCTCTGCCGAAACCGTGGGTGCGCAGGCAGCGTCACCCCCGTGGAATCGCGCAAGGGCGCCGCCCAGCAGGTCCAGGGTTAGGGCGTGACCACCATAGTTTTGCAGGACATCGAGCACTGCCGCGTCGGTTCCATGTACTCCGTGAGACTGCAGCAAGCGCTGCATTGCGTCCGCCCCAAGCGAATCCACATCGATAATGCTGTATCCCCTGCCGCGACGCCGGTCGATATCCGCAACGGGGAACCGACTTGTGATGACTGCCTTCGAGCGGCCCGCGCCGGAGCATATTCTCGTGAGGAAACCTCGAAGGAGCGGGTCCTCCATTTCGCCGTAGATGCCTGAGGCATCCGTGCGCTGGCGCTGAACGCGCTCGAGCCCATCCAGAACGAGGAGAATTCGGCGGCCGTCCGCGAGGGCATCCTTCAGAAGGTGAAACCACCCTGCGCCCTTAGCATCCGCTGTGAGGCCCCCGCTGAGATATTGGTAAGCCGTCTGCAGAAAGGCGTTGGCGTCCGGCTCGTCGTAGAAGCTCCAGACCACGAGCGCATCCGGCGGGTCATTCTCGCCAAGCCACTGAATGAACCGCTGGGCCAATGCGGTCTTTCCCGCGCCGCCGAGGCCGATGAGAGAGAGCACCCCATCTCCGCTCGCCCAGAACTGCCGAAGGGCGGCAAGCTCGTCTTCGCGCCCGGTGAACGTGGGCGCGGCGGGCAGTGGGTGGACGATGAGTGGTTCGGACGTCATTCTTGTGTGGCAACGAGATCGCTGCCGGCGCCAAACTCGAAGGACTTGCCCAGCACGGAGAGCGACGAGTTGGCCTCAACCACAAGGCGCCCCGGCTCCACCGCCACGCGAGTGAGCCTCACTTGCACCGGCCACCGCGACGTGTCGAAGACCCGCGCGAGCTGCGAGTTGATCCTGTCGCCCAATGTATTGAGCGTGAACCCAGGCAATGGCGCCCCAAGCAGATTCACGCGGCTGGGATCCACGAGGAGGCACGAGCCGTTGGTCTGAAGTTCGGCAACCACGGCAAAGGGCAAGGAAAGCGCACGAACCTTCCCGATGCGCCCCGTGACTCGCACCTTTCCCGCCATCAGGGCAATCTCCATGTCGCGAACCGCATCCGTGGGCCGAGCCTGCAGCGCTCGATTGAGTGCGATCTCGGACACCGTGAGGGAGACCGACACGTCTCGGGAGTTGACTGCGCCCTGGTCCTTTGCGATGGGTGCCGTCACGTCCTGGGCAGAAACGCGAAGCTCAGCTATCTCGATCACATCGCCTATTCGTATGGAGCGCAGGCAGACATCAATGGAAGCGGCGGTAAACAACATGCTTTGACGGACCACCTTTCCACGCCGCGTGCCGCCCCTGCAGCAGCCAGTCACGCAGCCCGTTCGGCTGGAGACTGCCATGGGAGAGACGACTTCAGTTTACCTCCCCTCCGCCAAACGTGCTATAATGTGAGTCTTCGCGACGTTCTCTCGTCAGCCGCTATTCGGCCGACGGCGTCGCCGATTTTCCACCTGGCGGGAGCCTCCGTGTTCGCATGAGTATAATTCGCGCGGTCCTTGGGCGGTTCTCCCGCGACATGGGCATCGACCTTGGTACGGCGAACACCCTCGTGCATGTGCGCGGCAGGGGCATTTTGCTGCGCGAACCCTCCGTCGTAGCAATTGAACGGGACAACCGCAAGATACTCGCTGTGGGCGAGGAGGCGAAGCGCATGCTTGGCCGAACTCCGGCCAATATCGTCGCTATTCGCCCGCTCAAGGACGGAGTTATTGCAGACTTCGATCAGACAGAGCGAATGCTCCGCTACTTCATCGAGAAGGTGCATCGCCGCACTATGTGGTTTGCGCCCCGCGTTGTGGTGGGCGTTCCCTCGGGCGTCACCGAGGTCGAGCGCCGCGCGGTTCTCGATGCCTCCCGCAAGGCAGGAGCCAAAGAGGCGTACGTCATCGAGGAGCCCATGGCAGCGGCTATCGGCGCGGGACTTCCCATTGAGGAGCCCACCGGATCGATGATTGTAGACATCGGCGGAGGCACGACAGAGGTCGCGGTTATCTCGCTCTCCGGTATCGTTACCAGCCGGTCCGTGCGCATCGCGGGCGATGAGATAGACGAGGCGATCGTGTCGTACGTTCGTCGAACCTACAACCTGTTTATCGGCGACCGCACAGCCGAGGAGGCGAAGTTCGAAGTTGGGTGTGCATTTCCAAGCGATCATGAGCGAACCTTGGAGGTTCGAGGCCGCGACCTGCTGTCTGGGCTGCCACGAAGCACTATCATCAATAGTACCGAGATTCGAGAAGCAATTCAGGAGCCGGTGAACGCCATTGTAGAAGCGGTGAAGGTCACGCTCGAGACCTGCCCGCCCGAGCTGGCGGCGGACATTATGGAGCGCGGGATCGTGCTGGCGGGTGGCGGCGCCCTTCTGGAGGGCCTCGATAGGCTCATCGCCCGAGAGACCGGCATGCCCGTTCATATCGCGCCCGATCCTCTCTCGTGCGTCGTGGTAGGAACCGGCCGCCTGCTCGACGAAATCGACTCAAATCCGAAGCTGCGCAAGGTGCTCAAGAGCGGCTAGGATGCAGGCCGCCATAATCGCCTGTGTCTTTGAGGTCCCTTGCGTACCTTCTGTCCTCTCAACCAGGGTTACGACCGAGGAGTACACCGGTGCTGGAGCATGAGCGCCGTGGGCGGCGCAGGCGAGTTAAGGGTGTCGTTGTCTGCATTGTGCTGGCCGTTGGCGCAGGCATCTGGCACAACCGCGCGACCGCACGAGGCGCGTCCGACCCAGTGACAGGAGCTGTTCGAACCGTCACCGCGCCCATCGTTCGCGCGCTGGCAGGCGCAGGCAACTGGATTGGCGGACAGATTGGCTGGATATTCACCGGAAGGGCGACTGCCTCCGAGAATCGCCTCCTTCGGCAGCGAGTGGAAGAACTCGCCGGCGAAAATGCAAAGCTCCGCGAAGAAGCGGCGGCGGCCTCGCGGCTTCGCACTCATCTAGGCTTCGTAGACCCTCCTCCGGCCAAGCGCATCGCAGCCGACGTGCTGAGCGTGTACCCATCCCCAAATGTTGCAAGCCTCATCATCTCCCGAGGATCCAGGGACGGCGTCCACATAGGAAGCGTGGCAGTGGCCCCGCAGGGCTTGGTGGGACACGTCACCAGCGTGGCCTTAACGACATCCGTGGTGATTCTCCTTCCGGACGCGGATTCTGCGGTAGGCGCGCTGGTCCAGAGGTCAGACAGCCGCGCGATCGGGGTCTGCAAGGGAAGTGCGGAGGGCGCCCTGCTCCTAAGCTACCTCGACCGAAACACCGTCATCTCGGTCGGAGATGCGGTGGTCTCGTCCGGGCAAGCCGGCAATCGCGGCATTTTCCCAAAGGGCATCGCCATCGGCACGGTAGAGTCTGTCTCGCCCGCGGGACCCTCGTCAACTCTTCGCGTAGTTGTAAAGCCGGCGGTTGACTTCGGCAGGCTCGAAGAAGTGTACATCCTGCGATGACCGACAACCCGAAACGCATTCGCCTTGCGGTTTTCACGCTTCTGTTCGGCTGTGCCAGCGTCGCGTTTGGTCATCACCTTGAGGTCTATGGGATTCGGCCTAACCTCGGCCTCACTGCGGCCATCGTGTGCACGCTGTTCGACGGACCAGACTTTGGAGCGGTCCTTGGCCTCCTGTGCGGCTTCGTCGAAGGCGCCTACCAGTCGTCGTCGGTGGGAAGTCTTGCCGTGAGCCGGACTCTCGTCTGTTTCGGCGTGGGGGCCATGGACAATCAGATGTATCGCCACACCTTTGGCATGGCATGCGCCGTGACGGCAGTCGGCTCGTTCGCCGCCGAGATGCTCTACTTCCTGTCGTCGCCCCAAGGCAGCGCTCTCGCGTTCCTTGGTCGCGCTGCAGGCTCCGCTGGACTGAATGTCGTGGCTGCTCTGCTCCTGTTTCCTCTGGTTCGCCGACTTGTTCGCCGCCGCGAGTCGATTATCGCGTCGATGGCGCAGTGAGCCAGCCTATGATCTGCTGGGGAGTCAGTCCGCCCTTCTGGAGCTTCAGAGGGGCGCCCACCGCGCCATAGCCTTCAGCAATCTCGAGTGCCGAAGGGTCATCGCCCGTGTTGAACATGCACAAGGGCTGAGGCGCGATAAGCATCGCGGCGGACCGAAGGTCGCCCACGCGGCGCAGCCCCGGCGCATAAAGCGAGCGCAGATAGCGCGAGTCATCTCGGGAATCGAAGTCCGCCCAGTCGACTAAGCACCGGCCGGTTCCGCCCGCAAGACCGCGAGCAAGAATCGTCGGCAAACCTGCGCTGCCCAGCCCCACCAGGTCGATCCGTTCGTAGCCGACCGTTCGCATGTCCTTCAGGGCCGCTCCAATGCGCTGCACAGACTCGCCAACCGGCGTCTGGTTATAGCCGCTGAAGTAGGACTTCCAAAGGTCGCCCGCGCTCTTGGAGGAACTGGGTATTTCTAGCTTCTCGAGAAACACACCCCTCTTTGCAAGCGCCGCCTCGGAATCGAGCATAAAGGGCGCACCCTCACCTGTCATGGTGACCACAAGCACGGCACGCCGAAGTTTCGTGCTCTTCGTAAACTCGACGGCGCCCTGGGTCGCATCATCGAAATGAAGTACAGCTCCTAGCGCGGGTCGAATCGTCTCCTGGAAGCGACGCAGATCGGTCGCGCTCTTCGGCCAGAGGGTGGCAATCTGCTTGGCTCCCTCGGCCTTCATCGCTGCGGTTAAGGCATCTTCGTCTAGCGCCTTTGCCGGAACGCGGCTCGTGCCGGACCACACGCGCATCTCGTTCACCCGAGCAACAACGGGCTTCTCGCGGAAGTGCTCGGCGTCCGAGTCGCCCATCAGCCACTTGCCGAAGAAGGCGTACATCGCCTCTCTGCTCTCAATGTTGTAGTTGTGGTCGTAGTTGAACTGCGCCACCGCTGTCTTGTCTCCGGCTCCGTAGAGGTCGTATATCTTCTTGATAGCGGGCCACTCCACCGTGGGATTCTGAACCGTCCAGTCACCCGTGCAAGCCACCAGCAGTTGGGGCCTCGGCGCGGTCATCGCGCCTATCTCCACATTGTCCGTGCCCACGCGCAGGCCGGGTCCGTTCTCGCACAGGCAGCCGCCCTGCATGGTGGAGGAGATCATGTTTACAGGGACCGACACCTTGATGCGATCGTCGATGGCTGCCAGGATGAACGCCTGCGAACCTCCGCCGGACGCTCCCGTACACCCAATCTTGGTGGCGTCCACATCCGTGAGGCTGCTGAGGTAGTCCACGACGCGAATACTGTTCCATGTCTGTAGTCCGGCGAGGCTCACTCCCCAAAGCCAGTGGTGCAGGCTCCCAGCGTAGCTGTGCGAGGCCTGCATGGTGTCGTTGTAGCCCACCATGTCGTACGCAAACACCACGAAGCCCTGTCGAGCCAGATTGACGCCTATTGAGACCAGGTGGCCTTTCCCCGCGCCACGCTTTCCGGGGGCAGGCGGAGCCTTTGGCACATCTGCTTCCATCTCCAGGCGCCCATTCGCCCAGTGCCCATGCGGGTTCACGATGGCGGGATGCCTACCCGGCTTGCCCTTCGGCTTGTAGAGGTTGCCGCACAGGTAGAACCCCGGCATCGTCTCAAGAGCGACGTTCTCAACGGAATAGTCCGGGAATTCGTGCTTGCCGGTAATGCGAGGGTTGAGCGGGGTCTTGTCCGGCATAGGCACCAGGCCGCACGAGGCCAGAAGCTGTGTTCGTAGCCGCTTGCGTCGAGCCTCCCACTCTGCCTTGCTGGCGGGAATGGTCGGCATGTGAGGAGTGTTTAGGTCGCGAACAGCGGTTGGTTTCACTTGCGCGGCCTCCTGTGCCTGCGAATTATCGACGCTGCCGCAAAGTACGGCTGCAGTCGCCAAGGCGGCAATTACACGGCTAAGGCGGGCGCGCAAGTGCATTCGAAACTCCATGGGCTCAGATTGAAATAGGGCCGCGGCAGACCCAAAATGGGTTCGCCGCGGCCCGGAAGGGCGTACGTCAGCCGACCAGAACTACTTCTCGGGCTCCTCGGCTGGCGGAACTACAGGACTGCCAACATGGTCGCTTGCCGCGAACTTGGCTGGGTCCTTCTTGAATGCAGGAGGACAGCCTTCGCAACAGAAGTAGAAACGCTTGCCGTTGCTGTCTGCAAAAAGTCCCTTGCCCGTGGCTTCCTTCACGTTTACCTTGTGGTCGGGCATCACGGCGCACTGCATCTCTTTCGGGATGGACGCTTCGGCAAGCGCGACGCTCTCGTTCTTGACAAACTTCTCCGGGTCCGACTTGAAGGCAGCCGGACAGCCGCCACAGCAGAAGACGTATCGCTTGCCGTCGACATCGATGAACTGCTTCTTGGCGACAGCTTCCTTAACATTCACCACTTTGCCGGTCTGAACAGCGCAGGCGACGGTGGCCGGCGTCGGGGCTAGGGCTACGCGAATCTTGTCGTTTGATGCAAACTTGGCCGGGTCCTTCTTGAAGGCCGCCGGACAACCGCCGCAGCAGAAGTAGTAGCGGTAGCCTTTGTAGTCTGCAAACATCTTCTTCTCGGTGGCATCCGCCACAGTGACCTTCTTGGTGCTTTGGACAGCGCACATCACTTCCGTTGGGACTTTGACCTTCTTGTCTTCGCGGGGAAGCGCCACGGCAGCAGTGATGCTGCACAGGGCGGCCGCGCCCAGCAGTCCGATCTTGTGCATGAGAGCTTTCTCCTTTAGAGAATGGTGGCAGGCGGGCGAGCCAAGAATGCTCCGACGCGCCCTAACGATATCTATACTGCATACATAGTACGCCAGGTGCTTCAGTTCCTGCAAGTAGTTAGGGAGATTTTTATGGGCCACACCCTCCGAGTGGTCTTTTGAACACTCTGTACGTGGATACGCAATGGTGCTGGGATAAACTATGTTTGACAAGACCACCAAAGATTGCTATCATGCCCCATACCGTTGCCGCCACGCTCGCCAGGGAGAACCACCATGCTCAGGCTCACTTCTCGGACCAGCGCCGCACTCACGTTCGGTCTTGGTCTCTGCGTTCTGCCGCTGCTCACCGGCTGCGGAGGAGGCTCCTCCGAGGCGTCAAGGAGTGCAAACCTTTCTGGACGCCTCGTTCAGGGCCGCGCCGACACCATTGACAACCTGCTCGTAGTTGGCATGGACGGCGAGGGCAATATTGTTGACGTGGCGAATCCGAACGAGTCCGGCAGGTTTGAACTTGAGCTTGAGCCGGGGAGCGAAGCGATTATTACAGTGCTCGAGACCGACGCATCCGGCGCAATCAGTGGAGTTGAGGGCGTGTGCGGCTTCCCACAAGAGGCCGGCGGCCTCACCACGCTCATCGGCATTCCGCTCGACCAGGAGATCGACCTCGGCGAGATTCCGCTCACCCCGGATGGCGAGGGCTTCCTTGGAGTTCCGACTACCGGTATCGCCGGCCTGGACTTCGACAAGGACGGCGTCTCTGACTTCAAAGATATAGACGATAACAACAACGGCGTGCCGGACGTGGACGAGCAGGCATGGATCTGCGGCTTCGACGACGCGATTCCGTTCATCTTCGACCAAGACTGGGACGACGACGGCATTCCCAATGCGGACGACACCGACATGGACGGAGACGGCAAAGTAGACACCGAAGACGCTGATCGCTTTGGGTTCGATGCGGGCGGCCTGGCGCTGCCGATTGGGATCGATGTGGACGGGAACGGAGTTCCGAACTGGTTCGAGTTCGAAGGCGGCATCGCCGGCGGAATTCCGGAGTGGCTCGGCCAGTTTGAGGAGGCCGCGGCTGGAGTTGTTGGCGGCGCCGAGGGAGGTTCAGCCGGCAGTGCCTCTCGCAAGAGCGTCAAGTTTGCGCCGACCTATTTGAAGCACCTCATCTAGCGGCGAGAGCCTCGTCTGCCCGACGCAACAGCAGGTCCGTAAGCCGTTCCGAGCGTCCTATGTAAGGGGCCAGGTCCCACGCAATGCGTGGGTGCCTGGCCCTCGCTTCGCGCATCAGCCGGGGGAGATCGAGCGCGACGTGCCTTCCCGTGTGAAGGAAGTAGGGCACGGCAACTACCCGAGCGGGACTGTCTGACGCGGCAGTGTCGAGCGCACTTGGAATGTCTGGAGCATTGCACTCCAGGAATCCAATTCCCACATGTTTGAACGCGCCGCTTGCAGAAAGATCTTGAACAACCCTATGCGCAGGGGCATTCGCGCTCTCACGCGGACTGCCGTGAACCAGAACGACGACTGCGTCATCCTTGCCAAGAGCATTCATGTCCGGCAGGATGCGCGCAGCGGGCTCCCAGCCCTCCATAGGCCGGCAGCCTCCATCACGAATAGGACAGTCCGCCCTGGCTTCACAACCAAGTCTCGCCCTGCTCTCCTCTTCGCCCCAGTCCAAAAGGGGCCTTGTGGCGAGCTCCAACACAGACTGGGTGATAAGCGGGTCGTACCCCATGGCCTGGGCGAGTGTGAAGGTCAGTTCAGGGTAACCCGACCGTATATCCGTGACTGACTTTGGCAGATCGGTTCGCACAAACTTTCCGGAGACGAGGAAGTACGGAACGACGACCACATTTCGAACGCCCTCGGCTGCCAAGCTTGCTACAGCGTCCGACAGGGTGGGTTCGTTGTAATTGAGGAATCCAGCCTCAGTAGCACGAAAGAGGTTACGCGAGCGAATGCGCTGCGCATGATGGTGCAGGCTCTCCGCTGCACCGCACAGCACGGAGCCATGCGAGTAGAGGATGAGGCCGACATCGGCAGGATCACGGCCTAATTCAGGATACACGGCCTCTCCTGACTAACACTGGATATGACAAGGATAGGTCCTATAGGTCTCATATGTCATATAGGTCCCATTGACGTTCTGCGGACCCGTAGGGGCAGGCCCCCGTGCCTGCCCTGGCCCGTGCATTCGTTCAGTACAGTCTACCAGAGATGAACGCCACACAAACGGGACAAAAACGATGAAAAACCCGCTTGAAGAGTATCGCCGCGCCCAGCGCGACATCCGCCGCGAGTTCGACGCCTTCACCCGCGTCCACTGCCCCACGTGCGTCACGCCCTGCTGCATTCGTCCGGCGCGGGTGGGACCGGT
>VFKD01000363.1 GCA_009885735.1 bacterium | reverse complement strand
TTAGGACCGCAGGGTCGTCGAATCGCCGCGGATCGAGTGCCTCGAGGGGCTTCATGTGTCTCCGCCGATCGGTTGATGGATCAGGACGTGTATAGACATGGCAGGTTTAGTATACACGTTCGAGATGATATGTATAGATTCTTGGGTTGATGTATATAGATTGGGGTCGCCGCAAGATTGATATGTATAGACAATGTGACTTTCGTATACACGTTTGGGGTGATATGTATAGATTCGTGCCACTTTGTATCTATATCGGCACACAGCAGTCCACTTGGCACGGGTGTGACACGGAGCGCGGGCGTCCCGCCCGCCACGTTTGCGACTGAGCGATGCTACCTCTCGTGCGGCCTGCCCAAACCTTCGTGCGCCCGAGACGGGCGCGCTCCGAAGCACCCTGCGGAGCGCGGGCGTCCCGCCTGCCACGCTTGCGACTGAGCGATGCAACCTCTCGTGCGACGTGCCCGAACCTTCGTGCGCCCGAGACGGGCGCGCTCCGAAGCACCCTATGGAGCGCGGGCGTCCCGCCCGCCACGCATGCGACTGAGCGACACAACCTTCTCGCGCGGCCCGCCCAAACCTTCGTGCGCCCGAGACGGGCGCGCTCCGAAACACGCTATGGAGCGCGGGCGTCCCGCCCGCCACGTATGCGACTGAGCGACACAACCTCTCGTGCGGCCTGCCCGAACCTTCGTGCGCCCGAGCCGGGCGCGCTCCGAAGGTCGTGCGACGGTGCGGTGGCGCCTCCCGCAGCGACCTGGGCCGTGGCCCAGGCATCCCGCCCGTGGGCCATCGTGTTGACTATTCCCCGAGGCCGCGCTTATAATACACAGGTCTCGTCCCCGCAATGTGCCCTCGTAGCTCAGAGGATAGAGTGCCGGCCTCCGGAGCCGGATGCACAGGTTCGATTCCTGTCGAGGGCATACTCTTCCCGTTCGCCCGCCATTCGGGTTTCCACTCTCCCGCAAGATTTGCTGGTAGACTCGCGCCTAGGCTCGCCCTTCGCCAATCAATCAAATCAGTGCTGTCGGGAAGCAGTTTCTGCTCGCCCGGAGCCTAAACACCAAGCCGCGCCTCGCCAATAATACAGGCAGCGGCTCACCTCGGAGGAAGTTCAGCAACATGAAGATTTGTGTCATCGGTACCGGCTATGTGGGCCTGGTCACTGGAACAGTTTTTGCCGACCTAGGCAACGAAGTGATCTGCGTAGACAAGGATACCGCCAAGGTGGCGATGCTCCGCAGGGCGCAAATGCCCATTTACGAACCAGGCCTCGAAGAGATGGTGGCCCACAACGCGGCGGACGGCAGGCTCTGCTTTACCCACGAGATAGACGAGGCCATCGCCGCATCCGACATTATCTTCATCTGCGTCGGAACGCCGCCGCTTCCCTCGGGCGACCCAGACATGAGCCAGGTCGAAGAGGCCGCGAAGTCGATCGCTCGAGCTCTGAATCGCTACAAGGTGATCGTGAATAAGTCCACCGTGCCGGTGGGCACCGGCGACCTGGTTCGAGAGATCATCCTCACAAACAGGCGGAGGGATGTGGACTTCGACGTGGTGTCGAACCCCGAATTCCTGCGAGAGGGCTCCGCCATCTCGGATACGCTCAACCCAGACCGCATCGTCATCGGCGCGCCAAACAAGGTGGTCGCGATGAAGATCCTGGAGCTCTATGCCCCGCTCGAGCATCCGATGCTCATCACCGATGTAGCCTCCGCCGAGATGATCAAGTACGCCTCGAACGCATTCCTTGCCACCAAGATTTCGTTCATCAATGCTGTCTCCAATATCTGCGAGGCCGCCGGAGCCGACGTCATTCAGGTGATGAAGGGGATGGGTGCGGACTCGCGCATCGGCTCGGCGTTCCTGCAGGCCGGCCTCGGGTACGGAGGCTCGTGCTTCCCTAAAGACACCCTCGCGCTCATTTCGACCGCCGAGAAGTTTGGCTACGACTTCCACCTGCTGAAGGCGGTGGTTCAGGTGAATTCGGAGCAGACAAACCGCTTCATGGACCGCATGGAGAAGGTGATGGGCGGCTTCAAGGGCAAGACGGTGGGCGTTCTTGGCCTGGCCTTCAAGCCGAATACAGATGACATGCGCGACGCAAAGTCCGTGGAGGTGATTGCGCGCTTGCTGGAAGCCGGAGCGGACGTTCGCGCCTACGATCCCATCGCCATCGACCGAACCAAGGCCATCTTCCCGCAGATAACCTACGGCGAGACGGCCTACGAAGCGGCGCAGGGCGCCGATGGCATTGTTGTCGTGACCGAATGGAACGAATTCAAGTTTCTCAATCTGGACCGCCTGAAGGAGACGATGAAGGGCACAATCGTCTTTGACGGGCGCAATATCTACGACCCGGTTCGCATGCACCGCCTTGGATTCGACTATCACGGTGTGGGCCGACCGCCCGCCGCTATGATGGCACAGGCCGGATAGTCCTAGCCGCCGCTTGGAAAGCTGAGGGAACAGATGTCTACACTACGCAAGATGCTGGGATTTGGCCGCAACACAGACTATGATCGCGGAATCAAGCACTTCGATGCCGGCGAATACGAAGCCGCAATCGGTGCATTTGCTCTGGCGCTGGAGAGCGGTGCACCGGATTCCGTGGTACGCCGCCTTGCCACGTTCTACACAGGCGAGGCTCACGCGAAGCTGGGCCAGTGGTCGCTGCGGCGCGGCGCGTGGGATCGAGCGGAGAGGCATCTTCGGGCTGCAATCGCAATTCATCCTCAATTCGCAGATCTGCACTTCCAACTTGCCACCACCTTTCGCAGGAGGTTGATGAACGCAGAGGCAATTGTCGAGCTTGCTCGCGCACTGTTGATCAACCCACGGTTCGCGAAGGCGCTCTTCCACAAGGGCCTCACGCTCTATGCATCCGGCTCGCGAGACGAGGGTCTGGCCGCCGCACGCGAGGCTGTTGAGATAGAGCCGGCGTTCAACACGGACGCCTACAGAATGGGCGTCGCGGCGCACGAAGCCGGAGACTTTGCCGGTGCAATCAACGCGATGGAGATGGTGAGTGCGACCGAAGTGGACGAGATTCTGTTTCACTTCCATCTGGGTGACGACCTCTATCGGAAGGGAATGCTCCAAGAGGCGATCGGCGAGTACGGCAAGGCACTGGAGATGAACCCAAGCTTCGCCGACATTCACAATCATCTCGGAATTGCCCTCTCGGCGAGTGGTCGGAGTGAGGATGCCGTGGTCAGCTTCCGCAGGGCCATTGCCATTAATTCGGGATTCCATGAGGCGCGGCTGAACCTAGGCGTAGCCCTGAGGGACCTAGGTCGGCTTGACGACGCAGCGGAGGAGTTCGAAGCCGTTCTGCAGAATGATCCCGACAACCCGGTAGCGTTGCGGAGTCTCGCCGAGCCGGAGCAGACGAAGGCCGCATAGGGCGACGGGTGTGCCGTCGTGCGAACCGTTTGGCCAGTTTCAGCGAGAGGGACCCGTCCTGTAGAGGACTGGTCCCTCTCGAACTTTGGGCGGAGATACCTCGATCGAGTTTCAGGTCACATCCCTGTGCCAACACACGTCTGCCCGCACCGGCATGCTGACGCTTCCTCACGCCACGGTAGATACGCCTGTCTTCATGCCGGTAGGCACCCAGGCCACCGTGAAGGCTATGACGCCGGAGGAACTCGAGGAGATCGGCTTTCAGATCATCCTTGGCAATGCGTACCACCTGCATTTGAGACCCGGCGAGGACCGTGTGGCGTCGGCGGGAGGACTCCACCGTTTCTCCGGCTGGAACCGGGCAATGCTCACAGACAGCGGAGGTTTCCAGGTGTTCAGCCTCTCTGGATTGAGGAGGCTGGGAGCTGACGGAGTGGAGTTTCAGTCTCACATAGACGGCAGCAGGCACACCTTCACGCCGGAGAGCGTGATGGAGCTTGAACGCAAGCTTGGGGCAGACATCATCATGGCGTTCGACGAGTGCGCGCCCTACCCGTGTACACCCGGGTATGCACGGGAGGCGATGCTCAGAACGCACAACTGGGCCCAGCGTTGTGTGTCGGCTTATGAATCCTCCGGAAGGACAGCGCAAGGAGGCTGGCCGCAGGCGCTGTTCGGCATCGTGCAGGGCGGTTCGAACCGAGATCTGCGCGAGGAGAGCGCGCACTTCATGGCGAACCTTGACTTGCCTGGCAGTGCAATTGGCGGCCTTGCGGTGGGAGAGTCTGCCGATGAACGCAATGCGTGCATCGAGTGGTGTACAATGATCCTGCCCACGCAAAAGCCGAGATATCTGATGGGTGTCGGTACCCCGGTGGACATCCTAGAGGCTGTAGCGCGTGGAGTGGATATGTTCGACTGTGTCTTGCCTACCAGGAATGCGCGAAACGCCCAAGTTTTTACCGACAATGGCACGCTCAACCTGCGCAACGCCCGCTTCGCCGACGACTTTGGTCCCCTCGACCCGATTTGTGGCTGCCCTGTCTGCGTGCGCCACTCGCGGGCCTATGTCCGTCACCTCTTCCAGGCGAAGGAGATGCTGGGGCCGCGGCTCACCACCTATCACAACCTCTGGTACTACAACAGCCTGATGGTGCGGATACGGGAATGGATCGCTCGGGGCGATTTTGCAGAGCGCAAGGCCGAATTCGTGGCGGGGTGGAACCGGGAATGAAGATCGGGTGGGGCAAGCCCCATGCCCTACGCACGTTGGCAACATCGGTCTGCCCGGTGCGGGGCAATGCGTTCATTCTGCGCGCACGTGTCGCAATAGTGTGTAGGGTGCAGGGCTTGCCCTGCCCAAGATTCACGTATTTGTCACTTTGCCTAACCATGATTGCTGTCTCGCTGGTGCTGGCCGCAGCCTACTGTACCGCTGCATTCGCACGTGCGCCGAGAGACTACGACGTTCAGATCGTCTCGTTCGCACCGGCCAGGGCTTTCGCGGTGGGAACCGAAACAGTCACGATGGTGGGAGTGCTGAAGAACATCGGCAGCGCGGCTGCCCCTTCGGTGTCGGTTCGCATGCTCGCGCTCGCGGGCCTCGAGTACATCGAGGGTGATACCGCCCCGGTGCTCATGCCGCTGGAGGCTGGGGCTCAGGTGACGCTCCGATGGAAGGTGAGGCCGACAAATGCGTCGTCACCCCTGGTTGCCTCGCTTGCCGTACTCCCTGCTGACGTGCCTCCAGTCGTTCGCGTGATCACTGTGCCGCACTTCGCGGATTCACCTCGGAGCGACACATCGCCCGCCGCAGCCTCGCCCTCGGCACGGGCCCGAGGCGCGGAGGGCACGGTGGAGAATGACCGGCTGCGCGCGCGGCTGGACACCACATCATCCGGCGCACCGATGCTCTTCCTCTCGGCACGGGGGCCGGGCGGCTGGCGGAGAGTTGGAACAGTGGCCCCGCTCGCCGAGGTCCTGAGCGCGGAAGGTGGACAGGAGCCCTGGTGGGAGCTGTTTCGCGCCGACGATGCCAACGCTGTGATCGAGAAGGATACGGCCTCTCTGGTCGTCTCCGGGTCGTTCGGCCTGCGGTGGCGTGCAACTCTCACCCTCACTGTTCGAACTGCTTCTGCTGCACTCGACGTCTCGCTCAAGCTGGCCGGAAAGCGGCCGCTCAGGCTCAGCGGCGTGCGCCTTGCAGCTCTCTCGGCAGGCGATCTTCAGTGTGCTGGGTCCGGCATTTCATCCGAGTCGGGCGCGGTGTGCAGATCTGCTGTGAAGTGCGGCGACGCAACGCTTGGAGCGGTCTGGTCCGGCGCGGCGCCGCTGGAGAACTGGCAGACCGCGGCCCTTGAGCCGACCCTCGAAACGGAGTACCTGCTGTTTGGGCCGGAGTGGCGAGCAGAGAGAGCACCTGCACTTCTAGGTGCGGGCGCGATGGTTGTGTTCCAGTCACGCCTGTTTGCTATCTGCCCGAGTGCGACCGTCCAAGACTGCATGCGCATATTTCCGCTTAGGGCGTCCGCCAAGCCCTGAAAGGCTCCAACTGATGCGATCGATGTGCAGCCTCCGCAAAACCGTCGCCATCGCAATACTCGTTGGGTTTGCAGCGCTCGGCGCTCATGCGCAGCAGTCAAAGCTCTTCGGCATCTCCGCCGCCGAATATGCCTCCCGGCGTGCGGCGGTTCGGGCGGCCGCCAAGGGCGCGATCGTCATAATTCAGGGGCCCACTGAAGCCGGAGACATCGAGCTGGTGCGATTCCGCACCAGGAATGAGATTCTCTATCTCACCGGAGTCGAGGCATCCGCTGTACTTCTCGCTATTCTGCCGGAGGGTGACCCCAGCGGCAAGCGCGAAATGCTCTTCGTCCCGGCGGTCTCGCCAGGCATGTCGCAATGGGTCGATGCAGTCCCAGGTCCTGGACCAGAAAGCGAAGCGCTGACTGGCATCCAGTCAATCGTCTCCACTCGTGCGATGTGGGAGAAGCTCGAACCTTCGGTAAGGGCAGCGTCCACCGTTCGGCTTGTCGGAGCAGCCGGCCAGGAAGCTAGATTCTCGCCGAACGGCCAGATTGAAGAGAGGCTGAAGCGCATCAACCCGGCAGTCTCCGTGGAAGGTCGAGCCGAGCGCCTCATCAACCCGCTGAGGTGGCGCAAGTCCGCCGCGGAAGCGGACAACCTCCGGAAGGCGATAGACGCCACGGGCATAGCCCAGCGCAACTGCACTTCTGCCATTCGGCCTGGGGCCACGGAGCTCGAAGTGGAGGGCGCAATCCTTGCCGGATTCCGCAAAGGCCTCGCTGTTCGCGAGGGATTCCCGTGCATCGTGGGCAGCGGGCCAAACTCTTGCATTCTGCACCACTTCTCCAATGAGCGAGTCATGAGGGCAGGTGAGGTGGTAGTGGTGGACATCGGCGCGGAGTACAACTACTACTCGGCGGACGTCACGCGGACTTTCCCGGTGAGCGGCAAGTTTACTCCCCGGCAGCGCGATCTCTATCAGCTTGTGCTGGACACACAGAGAGCCTGCGAAGCCTATGTGAAGCCCGGAAAGACAACAATGCGGGACCTGGACATGTATGCCCGCGGCCTGATGGCGAAGAGCCCGCTCCGGGCGAAAGACCGTGATGGAAATGAGCGCACGATGGACTCGTTCTTCGCGCATGGACTTGGTCACTGGCTGGGGATGGACGTACACGATGTGCAGGGTGATTCGAATGTCCTGATGCCCGGCACGGTTTTCACCATAGAGCCGGGGGTCTACATCGCGAGCGAGGGCCACGGATTTCGCATTGAGGACGACTACTTGGTGACGGAGACCGGCCTGGAGAAGCTGTCGAGATACATCCCCAGCGAGATCGCCGAGATTGAGGCGCTCATGCGGCCCAAGACAGCCGCCGGTGCTCGGACGCCCGCCCGCGGGAACCCGCGGAATCCACGAGGGGCTCGATTAAGGCGCAGATAGACCGTGCCGATAGCCCGGGGCACAACCGGGTGTGCCTAGAGAAATCCGGCCGAATGTGATGTGAGCTGCGACGCAAACCTCTGGAAGGACAGGTCCTCCGAAGGGTGAGTGACTTGGGTTGGGTCGGTGTTTGTCGAGAGGGTCAGGCACGCGGCGGCATAGAGGCGTTCCATGACCAGCCGTCGGCAGAGCACTTCATAGCGCTTCGCATACGAGGCGCCTTCAAAGACAATGTCCACCGGAAAGTGCGGTTGGCTGTATGTCACAGGCGAGTGAACCTCTGGACAGTCCTCGAGCAGGAAGAAGTAACCCAAGAATGGTTGCGGCTGTGCGCCAAATCGCCCCTCGCGGTAGGCGAGCCAGATGTCGGATGCACTCCCGATAGCCTCCTCCGCCCGGTTGTTTGCGTTGTTCCCGAACGATGGGCCAACGTGTGACTTCAGCTCAATTGCAGCCAGCAATCTTCCACTCTCAACCACCAGCAGGTCCCACTTCTTCTCTGGCCGGTAGTAGCCCGGCAGCTCAATACCGGAGCGTGTTCGAATCGCTTTGTCGTCTACTCCCGCATCCGTCAGGTGTTCGCGCAACAGGTCTTCCAAGATATTGAACTGCCGGCCGCCTGTTGCCGCGCCTCTGCTGCCGGCATCTGGTTTACCGACCTGTGCCTGCTTGGTCTGTTGATCTTGACGGCCTTTCCAGAACGCCTGGACAGCGTTGATGAACTCTCCTGGTTCTGCCCGGATCATGCCGCGACCCCACCGGTGACGGAATTGATCGTAACGGCCGAGAAGAGGCTCGCGGTGTCGCTCCACATTCGCGATAATGCCTTGTCGAAGTAGACCTCGTCAACCTCAACACCGATGCTGTTGCGGCCCCACTTCGCTGCGGCGACATTCGTTGTTGCGGTTCCCATGAAGGGGTCCAGCACCGTGTCGCCCACGAAGCTGAACATCCGAACCAGGCGCTCGGCAAGTTCCAGCGGAAACGGCGCCGGGTGGTCCTTCGTGGAAGCGCCGGGGACATCGTGCCAGATCTGCTGAAACCACTTTCCGTGGTTCTCTGCGGAGATAACGCTGAGGACCCGCTCTTCTACCGTAGGGGCCCGGTAACCGCCGTGCTTCCGCTGCATAAGAATGAACTCGATGTCATTCTTAATAACCGCGTTTGGTTCAAATGGCTTGCCAAGGAATCCGCCGCCGCCCTCCACCTCATAGGCAGCGTTTGCAATCTTATGCCAGATTATGGGCGCCACGTTGTCAAAACCGATCTTGCGGCATCTTTCCTGAACGGAGGCGTGTAGAGGGACCACTGTATGCCGTCCCCCATTCTTGCGGCGAGAAAGGCAGACATCCCCTATCACGCAAATGAGTCGCCCGCCCGGCACGAGGGCCCGGTAGCAGTGCCGCCAAACGGCGTCCAATTCGTCGAGGAACCCGTCGTAATCCTCAATATGGCCCATCTGGCCGTCCGATGCGCGATATCGCTTGAGGCTCCAGTACGGTGGAGATGTTAGAACCAGATGAACGCAATTCTCCCGCAGAAACGTCATTGATCGAGCGTCGTGCCGGTGCATCCGGTGGCACGATGGCAGCCGGCGAACTGACGCCTCTATTTCCTTAGTGATTGCCGGTGTACGCGCTAACCTCGGAATGTCCACCTGCGGGTTGGGCAGGTCGCCCACGATATGTGGGATATGTGCCCTGAGGTCGAGCATTTGATGAACAGGTTGGAGGTGAGTCAATCGCTTTATCTCCTGCCGAACGACGAGGACCATAGACATGGTACCGCCTATTCGCTTCCGGCAGCACTCTCGCTAAGCGTACGGGACGTGACGCGGACGCGCTAAAGGACGCTTTCCAACAATCTCGCCAAAGCCGAAAGTCGAGCTGCACGAAAGCTCGCGCAAGTGCAAAACGAAATTGATGAGCAAGGTAGACATCTCTTGGCGCCTTACGATCCGTTGCCGGAGTGCGCGTCCTTGCGGTCTACGTGCTCGCTAATACTAAGAATGATCGCCTTGCATCCATGACCCTTCCTTAGAGTAATGGAGTGTCCTCCAACCGCCTGTATCCACTCCTTGCCCTTTTCCACCAGTTCATGGCCGGCAAGGTTCTTGAGCAGCAGCAGAATGTCCGACTTGCAAATCTCCGTCTCGAACTTGGCTGCCTTGTCTGTCTTTACGCTCGTCAGCCACTGAAATGACTCGGACTTAAGAGCAGCTTTCATCTCCGCTTCGGTACGAGGTCGCCGAGTGCCCCCGAGCATCAGGATGCGCTTTCCGGTCGTGAACGGCACCACGCGCTGGAGCAGCTTCTCCGTCTCAATGTCCGGTTGCTCTTCAACTGGAGGCGCCGCGGGCGGCGGCATGGACTCCATCTTCAGCCTCTTGCGCTCGGCGTGAATCTCGCCAAGCAGCTTGGCAAAGCGTGGTTCATTCGCGAGCAGAACCGGGCCATGCACCAGCATCGCCGTCCGTACCTGCTTGTCTGAGTACGGCACTTCTGCCGCGATGCATGCGTCCAGCAGTTCGTGAACAATTCTCTTCTGGCCGGCCATCTTCGAAGCGGTCCACTTCGTCATAGCTGTCTTGGCATCCCAATCCGCCACCGCTGAAATCGCGTCTCGCTTGCGAGCTATCTTCTCGTTGGCCAACACTCCCTCGGCAGCGCGAACGTTGAAGAGCTTGAGAAGGTCCGGCAGGCCGGCTGCGGCTGCCACCAGATTCTTGATGCCCGTGGTCGCCTGTCTGGCAGGAAGCTTTCCGCAGGAGTTGGCGCGGAACTTGAAGACCGAGTAGCTGGAGTAGAGCATGGCATCGGATCCGCCAATCTCCGCGAGCCGCCGAGTGGGAAGCTCGTATCGCGCCGCAATCGCGTTGGCCAGTTGTCCTCTCGGATGAGGGTCTACGAGGTCCGCGCACTCGTCGAATCGACGCACCGCCTCCTGGGTGTCGGCAACGCCGAGGTAGTACGTGTTCAGTTCCGCCCAATGGTTTGCAGCAAGCGGACTCGGGCCGTCTTGCCAGAAATCGCCATCCAGTGGCAGGCAGTCCGCTGACTCTCCGGAATTCTCTGCTGCAAATCGAAGCTGGCGCCGCAGAGCCTCCACCTCAGCCGAAAGCTCGTGGTCTGAGTGGGCATCGCCCGCCTTTGCATAGAGGCCCGCAGCCCGACACGTGAGTGCGCGCAGCCGGAAGCAGTCCTCCAGCCTCAGCCTTCCTGTCCCATCTCGCAGGGCAGTCTGATCCAAAGTTGCCCAGGCGAGCTTGATCTCGGCGAGCCTGGATATAAGATCGGCAATTAGCGCATTGCGTGCATAGAGAGCCTCAAGAGCACGGATGCCGGCCTCGGGGTCCTCGACGAGTGGCTCCGCTGATATCGGCGTCTCGGAGACGAACTGAGGCAATGGTTCATCAGCCGGCGCGTCGGCAATCTCGGGTGTTGGACTTGCCTCGGCTAGGCCTATCACGTCCCTTGAGGAGCACACATCCTCACTCGTTTCGGCTTCGAGAGGCTCCGTCAAACCATACGGAAGCGGCAACTCGCATCTGATGACGCAGATGCCCAGCTCCTCCTCCATGGATGTCAGTCGAGCCACGAACCCAGCCGACACCGCGGCAAGTTCAGCCGCGACTTCCTCCGCACCAACAGTTCTAGCCTCGTGATAGGCGGCCAGGACCTTCTCGTGCCTGGCACTCGCTCTCTGGTGCTCGCGTTCCAGCTTCCGTCTGTAAAGTCGGTCTTGAACGCCTGCTAAGTAGGAATCCAGCGCGTCGTCGGACTCGTACACTTCACTTGGAACCGGAATGTTGGTTATGTCTGACTCGGTCATGTTTCCCTCCCAAGGGAGATTGGATGTTGATCGTGAGCCGAATCGCAACCGCAGGTTCGATGCGGGGCTCTTTCCGAAGTCGCCAGGTTTGATTCTACTACAGGACACTCGTTTGAGGGGGCCGAATGCGGAAATGGAGCATCGGGAGGCTAGTTGAAGCAGGGCACCTTGCCCGAATATGGGCCGTATGGCCCATGCCGTCGCATCGCAATTCACCTAGAATAGACTCGAAGCCGCACCTGCGGCTCGATCTCGCTGGGAGGCTGCCGCCATGCTCGAACTGCTGATCATTCTTCTGATTCTCATTATCATCTTCCCGTTCTATGTGCTCGCAACTCTCGCACATCTTGGGAACGAGGTGAGGCAGCTAAGGGCGAGGGTGGACGGGCTCTATGGGACGCATGGGACCGATGTGATCCACGAGACCCATGCGGCAAGCAGGTCGCACGAGGCCGTCCCCATAGAAGTGGCCCGACAACTGCACGAACCTGCCGCACCCACTGCGCCGTGGCGGATGCGGCCATTGGACCAGTCGGCAGAGCCTGTGGCGCCTGTGCAGCCACATAGGACGTATGGGACGGATAGGACGTATGCCACAGCGGACGCCCGAGTGGAGGTTGCTTCGGCGGAGAGTTCTGCGTTTGACCTAGAGAAGCTCATCGGCGCGAACTGGCTCGCAAAGCTCGGCATTGCGGCCATAGCTGTGGGTGTCGCCTTCTTCCTTCAGTATGCCTTCCGAAACGGATGGATTGGTCCCGTAGGCCAGGTTTGTACTGGGCTCGCTGTTGCAGCGGCAATGACCGCTCTGGGGCAGTTCCTGCTGCCGAAGCCCACCTATCGCGCCTATGCTCAGGTCCTCTTCAGCGGCGGCATCATCGTCTATTTCCTCTCGATCTATGCCGCCTACGGCTTCTACCAGCCCCGGCTGCTGGGGTATGCACCGGCCTTCGCCGCGCTGGCAGTCGGCGGTCTTGCGGCCTCCGCGCTCGCGATGAAGAACAACACGCAGGTGGTAGCCGTCCTATGCGTTTTGGGAGCGTTCGCGGCGCCGGTGCTCATTCGCGAGAGCAGTGGGCCGACCTCCTCCGGCGGGCTGATCCAGCTCTATGCCTACATCGCCCTGATTAACTTGTGGGTGGTTGGACTCATCAAGCTGCGCGGCTGGCACTCGCTGGCGGTGGTCTCCTTCGCATCGACCTGGCTGCTCTTCTTCGGCTCCGGGCAGCTTGACGGCAAGGGCTGGCTCACCGAGGGCTTCGCGGGCCTCTTCCTGCTTGGCTCACTCTACTCCGGCCTGCAGATGCTTCGCGTCGGCAATGGGAGCGCAGCCGCTGAGATGGGCCTTGGCCCCAACGAGGTGCGCAATGTCGGTCTTGGCCTCGTGATCGGAGGCTGTATCGCGTTCGCCTTTGCGAGTGCGAGCGCGCTGGAAGGTCTGGCGTACTTCGGACTGCCGGACGTCCTCATCGCAGGGTCGCTCTGTACGATAGTTCTCGCCTGCGTGGCAGTGTTCGCGCCGAACTTCGGCGACAGGGATGCAGACGTGCGAAAGGCTATTGGTGTCCTCTCCGCAGCGTTCTTGGGCGGCATGACGATGGTCGCGAGCGGCTCGGCGAAGCCAAGTGTCGTGGAGGATGTGCCCACGGCGTTCGCATTCTGCCTGTTCAACTACCTGCTCTTCATCGTTGTTGGCCTCATCATGGCGCGGCGAGAAGAGGGGCGAGTACCAGCAGCCTTGTTGATTGGGACCAACGCCCTGGTTCATGCGGAGATGACTTTCACGGTGCTTAAGGCGACAACCGTGCTTCACGCGCCGGCATTCGTGCTCTGGCTGCCGGTGGAGGGAATGATTGCACTCGCGGCGGCTGCGTACACAGCCATCCGGACGAAAGACTCTGTCCTAGTTGCCGGAACTCTCGCTGGAGTGGCTCTGCTTTTGCCTCTGGCGGCTGCCGGAGTTGGGCATGGGTTAGTGTCCTGGAAGATTGTTGGCGTCTGGCCGTACCTGGCTGAATATGCTGCGTTCTCCGCTGAGTACCTTGCACTCTCCATTGCCTTTCTTTCGCTTCGCAAGCGATTCGCCTGGCCGCAGCTTCGAATTGACCTCATTGCGCCCGTGGCGCTCGGCACCGCGTTCTTCATTCTGGCCTGGCGCTGTCTTGGCCTGGAACCGCAAGACGGTCTGGTGTGGCTCGCTGTCGTCGCTGTCGGGATGGCCGTATTCAACGCGGCATGCGGCTTGGCAATAACCGGCCGAGGCGAGGACCCTCTGCTCAGGCTGATCTACTTCGGAGCTGCCGCAGCCTTCATCGCCATTGCGATACCGCTTCAGCTTGACGCGAGCTTTATCACTCTCGGCTGGGCGGTGGAGGCGGCGGCGCTGGTGTGGGCGGGCGTTGCGCGCAGCGATGCGCGCGTAAGAAGGGCCGGCATCTTCCTTCTCGCGCTGGCGGGATGCAAGGCGCTCATAATAGACATTACCGAGAAGCCGGACCTGTTCGTCTTCCTTGCAAACGAGCGCATGCTCGCTGGCGCGTCCGTCATTGCTGCCGCATACCTGACAGCGTGGCTGCTGTTGAGTAAGAAGGGCTTGCTCGCCGAGGACGAAAAGCCGCTGCCAAACGTGCTGCTGGGCTGCGCGAACCTCCTCACTCTCCTCTTTGTGAGCTGGGACCTTTGGGACTTCGTGGGCACGAAGGCGACAGGTGTTGGTCCGGTGAGCGCCGGGCAGCTTGCGCTCTCACTCTTCTGGACGCTTTATGCGCTAACGCTTGTGAGCCTTGGGATATGGCGGCGTACACGAGCCGTGCGGCTCTTCGGAATGGGCTTGATGTATCTCTCCATCTTCAAGGTGTTTCTCCTCGACTTGAGCGGGCTGGAGCAGCCCTACAAGATCATCGCGTTCATCGCGCTGGGAGTGATTCTGCTCTTCGTGAGCCTGCTCTACACGCGATTCGAGGGCAGGATGCGTGAGGATGGATTCGATTCAGGACAATGCCTCTCCTGAAGACCGGAGCCACATGGGGAATCGTTCCTCATGCTGACCTAATTTCACCACATTGAGTTTATTAGGATATGTGTTCATAATGAATACGCGGGCAACGTCCATCAGCCGAGGATCGCAAATGACCCTTATCATTACACTTGTATCACATCCGAGAGTCATTCAGGCATCAGACCGGCGGCTAACTGCCGACGGACGACCTTTCGACGATAACAGCAACAAGGCGATATGCATAAACTGCCGAGATGCGCAGGTCGTCATTGCCTACACCGGTGTCGCACGTATTGGCGTGACGCCCACCGACCGCTGGCTCGTTGACAAGCTGGCCGATCTCGGCGCTAGTCAGCTGCCGTTAGGTGAACTACTGGTCACGATGCACAGCCTTGCGGCGACCAATCTTGCGAACGAGCCGGGACTTACATTTGCTATTGCAGGGTATCGCTATGATGCCTCTCCGCCCGAGGCCTTTGTCAAGTGGCTATCTAACAAGGGCGATCAGCACAGGCGGTTATTGTGCCAGACATCGAGGCTTCAAATCTATGCCCACGGTGAGTTCCGGGCTATCGGACGTCGAGCCTTGCGCCAGCTGAAGAGGCAAATAGCTAATGGGTTCTTTGTTCATGCCTCCGACGAGCACGTAGCCGCCTGTCTCGTAGACGTAATTCGTGAAGCGTCTAGATGTCCGGCATACGGAGGAACCATCGGCAGCCACTGCATGACCACGAGCCTTTCTCCTAACAGTCGCACAGTGGTCGCACATTACCACTCCGAAGGCTGTAAACCTGGCTCGTATCTTCCACACATCATCATGGGTGGCCTTGCATTCTGCGGTGGGCGACTAATGGCAACCGAGCCTCGAACTGTGGATTGATTTCGTCAAACGGCGGCCTCATACGTCGCCACCGAATCCAGACTCCAGAAGGTGTTGACTCCCGTCGGCGGCGCAGTCGAATGGACTTCATCGGAGCTGTCGGGCAGTTCTATCGATCTCGTCTCCCATGCCTATAGCCGAAAGACCGTGCCGTGCCCGTGCGCGCCGGCGCTTCGCACGGTTCCGAAGAGGACGCCTCCATCCAACGCAAGACCGCCAACCGGGAAGCCACCGTCCAGGCCGGACCCGAAATCGTAGAGAATCGAGTAGCCTGTACCGGCCGTGGTCAAACGATAGATGCCTCCGGACGCGAACGCGCAATCTGTCAGCAGAGTGCCATAGATCAAGCCACCTGCGACAACAACCTCGTTGTTAGGATGCGCTCCCGCCGCCCCGCCTGCGAACGAATGCAGCACCGTGTAGGACGTACCAGACTGATTGATCTTGAACACTACACCTGAGTTTGAAGCTCCACCGAAGTACGTAGTGCCGTATAGTTGCGTTCCATCGGTCTTCAGAGTTCCCAGTTCTGGGTCCTCACCGTCGGCTCCCAAGAAGTGGTGTGTTACGACGAACGCAGTACCATCGGGCTTGATCTTGTAGACGGTTCCGAGGTTCGAACTGCCGCCCCTAGCCGTTGTTCCGAAGAGCTTCCCGTTCAGGAGGATCACACCACTATGTGGAGCCGAGCCGCCAACGCCGCCGGCAAAGTCATGCACAACTGAAAAGTTCTTGCCACCGGTCGTCAGTCGAAACAAGGTTCCATTGCCGGACGCGCCACCTTTTTCAGTTGTGCCGTAGAGGTACTGCACGCCGCCCACACTTACAAGTGCGAGCTTTCCAAGGGGAATGTCGCCATCCGGGCCAGTGAAGTGGTGCAGAACGGAGAACTTCGTGCCATCGAGCGCCAACTTGAACACGACCCCACTGTTGGCAGATCCTCCCAGAACCGTAACCCCAAAGAGCGACGTACCATTAGTAATCAGCCCGGTGTATGACTGGCTCCCATCAAGGCCATCGAAGACATGCAGCACGTTGTAGCTCGAGCCATCGGTAGCCGCCCGCCACACTACCCCAAGCGCGAGGTTTCCGCCCACCGTGGTACCGTATGCGAATCCGCCCTTAACTAATGGCGTGCAATACGGAGCGCTCCCGTCCAGGCCCGTAAAGCCGTGGAGCACGGAGAACTGTGCGTGGGCGGTTGCCGAAACGAGGCAAATTGCCAGCGTGAGTGCTGCCAACCATCGAACGTTATGCATCATGAAATCCCCTCCTTGAGGAAGTGAAGCCGTCGACCACCTCCCTGGCATCACTGTGATGATAACCGGCGATACGTGGATTGTCAAGGAAGGAATCAGTGTTTTCGCAGTCCAGTCCGGCAAGAACAACTGAAGCTACACCTTCGTCTCTGCGCACCGACGTTGAGAGTACCTCGTGTTCAACTCAGGGAGTCAATGCCCAGGAAGGAGCTGCTGATCGGCTCTCGAATCGGAAAGCACGTCGGATGGTGCCCCAATCTGGCCCTGGCTTGCTGGGTTAACCTCCTCCATCAGCCACGACGGCTTCGCGGGCTCATATTCCTTGCCATTTGGCTGTACTTCATACGCGAGAAGGTTACCCTCATGCTTGATGGAGATTGTGGTCTCGCTGATAAAGCAGCTTGAGCTAATGCGCTCGCTAATCTCCTCGTACGCAGGTTGATTGAGCAGGGTCTTGCCAGCTGGACCGTCCGATAATCGGCAAGCATACACTACCGGTCCACCTACGACCGTCAGTCCATCAGCTACCCTAACAAACTGGACTCTCCCAAAATCGATACCAACACACAGCCCAATGTCCATGAGGATGGACGTGAATGACGCTCGGTGCTTCCTATAAAGCGATACGAAACATTTGTGACATTGGTCAGCCAACCGCACCACCCTATAGGCGGCATCATCACCACTGAAGAAGTTCGGGAAGAAGGCAAGAATTCCGTCTCCGGTGAATTTGTCGAAGACTCCATAGGACGACTTGACGATCTCCTCAAGGCTGGTACAGAGCGAAGTGATGAACTCCGCGAAGGCGTCTGGCGACCGAGCCTTTAGCATCAGTTCGGTAGATCTCCGGATGTCAACCGCAACGACAAATGCGTCACATTCCTGCCCCTCAAGGAAGCGTTCGCGGAGATCACTCGATGACGTAAGCGCTTCGTGGGCGTCTGGGCTCACGCGGTCCAGTAGGAATCGAAATTCTTGCGTCCAGCGAAGTTCCGCTGCTGTAGTTTTCCAGCGCGCAACCTCAGTTGCGTGCTGTTCTTCCTTGCGCATATCATTCGTCTCGGCCTCGGCGATCGAGCGTTCAAGTGTGCTAATTGTCTCGGACTTCTGGTCTAGCTGATTCTGAAGTTCAACTTCTTTACTTCTTACAGATCGGTATGCAACGGTGTCTCGCAGCCCCAGTGAAGTAAGGACACCGATGCCGCCGAACGTAGAATTGAGTCCTGCATACATCTTTTGCTGGCGCTCTATCCCTCTCACAAAGTCCGACATTGGATTTTTCGCGACAGCGTTACTCAATCCAAGGATAGAGGTTATGTCAAAGCCAACTGGGTTCGGTCGCATTGCTTTCACTTCCGCATCCATTGGGTTTTTCGCAACAGCGTTACTAAGTCCGAGAATAGAGGATGCGTCTAGGCCAGCTGGATTCGGTTTCATTGCTTTCAGCGCCATCTCCATCGTAGTCGCCGGCGGCACAGAGTGTGGTGCTCTATCATCTTCAGACCTGAGACCGCTCGCTGCACGATCAGCCTGGGCCTGTAATTCATCGCTACTGTTGCTCATGTTCGTCTCCTGCTCCATGATTGCTTCATAACCAATGTGGCATCTTGCAGTACCTGCACCGCGAGTAGCCATTTATGGGCACTGTCCTCGGTGATCGGCGATCAGAACTTCCATGTGTCTCTAATTATATCACGCTATGGAACTTGCGCATAACGATGCTCATGCCGGTCGTACGTTTAGTTTCCCGTCGGACAAGTACGCCAGCACAGTGGAATTCAACGACCCAGCGTTGTGTCCTCCGCACGGTGTCGCAATCGATTCAAAGTCACGCTGGCACGCCTGGACCAGCACCTTGTGACGGATTCTCCATTTTGTAAGCCTGCTCTATACGCGGTTCGAGGGAAGGATGCGGGAGGATGAGGTGAGCGCGGAAGCGTAAACGGAACACGGCAGTCGCAGCTTGTGGTACATTAGCAAGTCAGCGGTTCCGCAACTAATGCCCGCCCACGAGAGACCCGCCATGCCCACTGCCGCATTCGCCACCCTTGGCTGCAAGGTGAACCAATACGAGACCCAGCGCATCCTCGACAGCTTCGAGGAGCGCGGGTTCGGCATCACAGAGTTCAACATGCCGGCCGACGTCTATGTGATCAATAGCTGCTCGGTCACCGAGACGGCCGAGCGCAAGTCGCGCCAGATGGTTCGAAAGCTTGCCCGCCAGAATCCGGATGCGGTAGTGGTGCTCACGGGCTGCTTCGGCGAGATGGCTCGCATTCGCGGTGAGGCGGTTGACGAGGCAACGCTTACCGTTCCAAATCCCGAGAAGCTGAGGACTCTCGACCATGTGCTGCGCGCCTATCCGGCGCTTGATGACGGCACGCGAACTACCGAGGTCCAGCAGCCAGCGCACAGGCGGACGCGAGCTACCCTCAAGGTGCAGGACGGCTGTAATGTGTTCTGCTCCTTCTGCTCCATTCCGTACACAAGGCATGTGCTGGCCTCAAGGCCGCAGAGCGAGATTCTCGACGAAGCCAGGCGCCTCGCGGACCGAGGGCACAAGGAGCTGGTGATTACCGGCGTGCTGGTGG
>VFKD01000284.1 GCA_009885735.1 bacterium | reverse complement strand
TGGACAAAGTGCCTCACACGAAGGTCTCTGCCGACGAGCCTCGCAGTGCCGGACATTAGGATTACAGCCGGCTGGCGCCGATGAGCATCATCTAGTGAATCTAGACGTCCGCTGGAGGCAGCGCCTACAGAACCTCTCGAGAGCCCTCTCACTGCTCAGCGACGGACTGGAAAGTGGGAGTGCAAGCCTGTCCACGCTCGAGCAAGAGGGTATCGTCCAGCGGTTCGAATACACCTTCGAGCTTGCTTGGAAGACAGTGAGAGATTACCTTGAGGCCAGTGGTGCAACCATCTCGCCCGTAACGCCTGTGCAGGTGCTGCGAGACGCCCTCGCCGCCAAGGTGATCACGAATGGGCACGTCTGGATGGATATGCTGAGCCATCGCAATCTGCTCTCACACACCTACCAAGAAGAGGTGTTTCATAAAGCAGTCGAAGATATCGAGCGGCGGTACCTTCCTGAAATGGCTGCGCTCCATACATGGCTTACGCAGCGAGCCGACGATTGATCGAACCATTCCTCCCGCCAGAAGACCTTGACCTTGTGCTCTCCGTCATCCGCGCTCATCCCGAGGTGACGCATGTGAAGCTGTTTGGGTCCCGAGCGAAGGGGACGCACCAGCCCTATTCGGATGTCGATCTGGCGGTGTGGGGCGAGATTGATGCGCTTGGCGCGCAGAGAGTCGTGACCGATCTCGAGGAGCTGCCGCTGCCGTACCACTTCGATGTGGTCGCGTACGACACCATCACGCTCCCCGAGCTTCGCGAGCACATCGACCGGGTGGGACTACCGGTCTATCCTTAGCGGGCGAGAACTTGGCCGTCCGGGTTTGAGGCAGGCCCTAAAGGACCTGCCTGAGCGTCGTCAAGCCCGATGAATCGGGCTGCTCACTCGTGCAAACGCCCCGGCACATGCAGCCTGCCTAGGAGCGCGTTGATACCGAATCAATGACTACTCAATGCTCATTCGCTTGTCCTGAGCCTGCCAACTCGCTCATCCTGAGCGCTCGAAAGCCCATTACGTCCGCTCACCCTGAGCGAGGCACAGCCTCACCGTGCCTCAGTCGAAGGGTCGAAGGACCGTTCCGTGGCTCGCCATTTCCGCGTGGCGTTAGCGGGAACGAAGGACAGTTGCGTGCAGCATACATTGAGTCCGCGAAGACGGACTTTGCGACCTTCGCAGCCGCGGTTTCAACCGCAGGACCCTAAGCCGCGCGTGGCTTGCACAGTATCACCCGGGAGTACCTCCTTGCCACAGCCCACCCTGATCCGTGCAGCCGCGCACGCAATGGCGACGCGCTTCGAAATTGCCCTTTGGGGCGGCGACCCAGACGAACTGCGCTTGGCCGCGAGCGAGGCTCTCGACGAGGTTCGCCGCATCGACCGACAGCTCAGCTTCTACAACCCCGCAAGCGACCTTTCTGACCTGAACAGTCGCGCCGCGACAGAGCTGGTTCAGCTCGATCCCCGCCTCTTCGCCCTTCTGCAGGAAGCGCGAGACGTGTGGGAACTGACCGGCGGCGCGTTTGATGTAACGGTCGGCCCGCTTATGCGTGCGTGGGGACTCTCCGGGGGCTCGCCCGGGCCGCCTTCGCCTGAAGCGCTGGCCGAGGCGCTGTCATCGGTCGGCCTAAACAAGCTGGAACTCAACCCGGAGGACTTCACGGCCCGGTTTCTGTCCACTGGCATGTCTATCGACCTCGGCGCGATTGGAAAGGGCTATGCGCTCAAACTGGCTGGGGACCTGCTCGTCGAGGCTGCTCCGGGCGGCGCGCTGCTGCACGGAGGGACCAGCTCCGTGCGTGGAATGGGTCTCGGTCCGGACAGCAAGCCCTGGCGCGTTGCAGTGCAGCACCCAACCATTGTGTGCGAGGTCGTCGCCGAGGTCGAACTGGAAAATGCCTCTCTCTCGGTATCCGCGCCGCACGGCAAGAGTTTCACTCACGAAGGACAGAGTTACGGCCACGTAATCGATCCCCGAAATGGATTGCCGACCTCAGAAACACTGCTTGCGGCGGTCGTGTGCGAATCCGCCACGCGGTCCGATGCACTCTCCACCGCGCTGCTGGTGGTAGGACCCCGCGCCATTGACTTGGCTCGTACTCAATGGGGAGCGAACTGGGCGATGGTGGTACACGAAGGCCCGCACGGGATTGAGGTGACGGGCGGATAAATTGCTTCACAAGCCACCCGCGCACTACCCTTAGGACAGCAGGTGCGTCCTTCGACTGCTCGACGATACGGCTGTCGAGCGCTCAGGATGACCGGATTTGCCGCGGTCAGGACGAGCGGGTGCTTGGTATTGCTACAAAGAGTTGGCAGCTGCAGGAAACAGCGCCTCCGCGTTTCCTCGCATCAGCGGCTCAACCAGTTCCAGCGCTTCCTCGTGTCGAAGCCAGCCGCTCGCCGCTAGGCCGTCCAGCGCATTGATGAGGCCGTCCCTGGCAATGCGGCTGTGGCCCACCACGTTCTCCACGCTCAGGTAATCACCGCCGAAGGTGAGCAGCTTGTTGCTTGGAACAGCGGTGAGAAAGTCCATCACGAACCGCGTTGCAGCATTCGGATCGATGATCCACGCCCAGCAGAGGTCCAGATAGACATTCGGGTAGTGCTTCGCCAATGCGATGAACTCCTGCTGATACGGGTAGCCGATGTGCATCAGGACGAACTTGGTGTCGGGAAAGTCTTGCAGAAGTGGGCACAGGTCCCTGGCGTTTTGGCCCACTCGGTCTAGCGGCATGTAGCCATGGCCCGCGTAGTAACCTGTGTGGAGCTTCACCGGCAAGTTCATCTCGGTGGCTTTTCCGATGCAATAGCGCATCAGGAAGTTCTGCAGCTTCTCTTGGTCGCCCGGAGCGAAGTCATCCCCAGCGGACTGCACTGCGAAGATGCGCTCCGCAGCGTGCCGTGGTTCGGCAAGGAAGTTCAGCCTACGGTTGTAGGCAGATTGGCTCTTGACTGCCACGGCCTGACTTCCGTACTCCGCGAAGTACCAATCCACGATCTCCAGCCAGCCATCCAGCGTGGTGGCGGTCTTGCCTGAGTCGGCCTCGACGTCCTTGGGTGAGAAGCCGCTCCCTAGCGCCACAATGCTGAGGTCCTGGCGCAGAAGGGCGGGGTGCTCGGTCTGCATGAAGATGCGCTCGAGCGAGTTGACCTGGCAGTTTAGCACGCCCGCGCGCTCGAGCACTCTTCTATAGAACCCAGGCTTAACGAGCTCACGGTACTTCCCCTCCAGCCTTGATGCCGACTCGATCGAGAAGTCGTCCTCGTGATATACCTCGCGCAGGGTGGTTCGCACAGCCCTGCCATATCCGGTGTGCTTCACCTTCTGCCACCAAGGCTCGAGCAGCTTGGCCTTGGTCTCGGTGGAGGCATCCGGCGAGTAGAGAACTTCACGGTCGGCTGCGGGCATCCCTGCTGAGGCTAGGTCGTCCCCCAGGTAGTGAAAGAAGAGGTACGACCAGTCGTCGCATGGGAACCGCCCCGGTATGAGCGTGCCGGAAGTACGCGTAGACTCCTCCAGTAGGTGCTCGTGGGTGTCGATGAAGAGGGTCTCTTCCACGCGGTCGCGAACTGTCAT
>VFKD01000045.1 GCA_009885735.1 bacterium | reverse complement strand
GCGTAGTAGTTCCAGCCCGGATCGGTCGCCATACGGATGAATGCAACCTGTCCCGCGTGGTAGTAGTCCTCGGAGCAGAGATGCCCAAGCTCGCCAAGTTTTCCGGGAGTCCCATAAAGTGAGACCGGCGTATCGAGCGGAGAGCCTTCAAAGTTGCTGCGAACGAAGTCGACGAGCTTGCCGTGAGAGTCTGCGAGCATTGCGATTACGCCCTCCCTACTCTTTGGCGCCTCAGACTCGGCAGCAGCGACTATGGCTGAGTAGTCGGGCTTGACTCCCGTCGCGAGCGCGCCTAACGCAAAACGATCATCGGCTACGAGATGCACGATTGTTTCATGCACGCTCTTGCACTGCGGAAAGGGCTTCCAGTTCCACTGATCAGCCGACAAGCCGTCGACGTGCTTCAGAAAACGAGCGCGCGAGTGCGTCAGAGCATGAAGCAGGTCCTCCAGGGCGTACGCCATCTCTCTGTCCCTCCTGATGAGCATGAAGCTGTCATCAGATTACCACGACACCGGACAGATGAACAACCTTCGACGTACCCCTTGAAAGACCTGCCTCTACGGGCCGCGCTACTTGCCTGTAAGCTCGCGCAACTCAGCAGGCGAGAGTGTCTCCTTGCCGGTCTTGCCTATCTGCACCGCCTCCTTGCCGAGGCTGATCACCACTTCGTCGCCCACTCCAGCCACTCGGTTTAGGTCCGGCCTGGAGCGCAGCAGCGCGAAGTGAGCATCGCTTAGCGCCTTGATGCGCACCACGGTCTGGCCGGATTTGTAGGCGTTGTCGAACCACGTCTCTCCTCGGCGGTAGAAGACCCTTGTGTCCACCGTCTGCACTCGGGCTAGTTGGCTGACTTGCTTGTAGCCCAGATCTGTCTCGCCCGGCTTGCCTGCGAGCGCTGTCTTGCCGAAGTCGAGGCCCATGTCCTTGCGATTTTGGCGTTCCAGTCCATCCCCGAGTCGGCCTCCGCCAAATCCGCCGCCTCCGAGGCCCTGCGCACCAGCTGGCGCACGACCGGCCTTCTGCAGCTCCTTGAGGTTGATGGATCGATTGGTTTCGGCCTGACCGGAGGCGCCTCTTGACGGCTCAGAGAGGGCGAAGAGGTCGGTCTTTGCCTTCGTAACGGCCTCTTGCTCCAGGTAGAGGCGCGTATCGTAGCGAAGCGTGGTGTCGGAGAGTCTTCGCACTTGATTCACCACGTCCTGCCGCTCGTCCGCCAGGTACGAAGTGTAGGGTGTGATGATCCCATACTCCTTGGAGAGGCGCACGATCTCGTCCATCACCTCTTTGTTCTGGTGCAGCCTCACTTCGTCGAGCAGATAACCTAGTTTTCGGGAGGCCCAGATGCGCGGCACGAGGCTGCTGCGAGCTCCGTCGTCGTCGAATGCCTTCGGCAGCGTAAAGGTCAGCGGCTTTCCGCTGCTTACGCCGGTGAGGCGCACCGTTCCCGGCCCATTGCCACGGTAGCGGCCCGTGACGACCAGTTGCGCGCCGCCAAACAGGTCCGGAAGCTCCTTCGGGTAGACGTCGTACGCCTTCACGCCATCAATGTCCAGCGCCAGCCTGCCCAGAATGGGCGCGGACACCTTGGCGAAGAAGGCGGAGACGATGGCCTCCACGCTCTCCTGCGGACGCACATAGTCTGCATCCGCCTTGGTCTGCTCGGCGAGCTTGTCGAGCAGCGGCACGTTTACATCGTATCCAACTCCGAAGCAGAACACT
>VFKD01000738.1 GCA_009885735.1 bacterium | reverse complement strand
TATATGCGGCGAGCGACAACAGGAGCAGAGCTTCGTTCTCGTGAAACGTGGGAGACGACAGGCTGGGCCTGACCGCGGCGCGGAATTCGCCGAGCCGGTCCTCGAACGTGCCGCGGCCGCGATAATGTTCCAGCACCTGCAGGCCCGTGCGCTGTTCCTCGCGCCAGTTCGTGACGAGGAAGAAGTAGTCGGGCTCAAGCTGCAGTTGCCCGCTCTTCGGGTCGGGTCGGTCGATGATCACCAGGATCAGTCGTTGGGCGCGCCGCCAGGGCCCGGCCCGATAAGGACCGAGCTCAATGATCTCTTCATAGCCGCCGCGCGGCGGTCGTCCGACAGGTCGCTTTAGATGCGGCTCCGCCAGTCGGTCGAGCACCGGATTGCTCTTTAATCGCCCTAAAAACCGCACGTTTTCGTCGGTCAGGAAGTCCATCGTCTGGCCGTCGATGAAGCCCGCATCGAGCCGCACATCGAACGAGCGCGCGAGGGCCTTCGCTTTGGCGATCACGTTCCGCAGGAAGCGGAGCGAGCCGTTGGCCGTGTGGACGTTGCCCGCTCGCAGGATGGCATGCAGAAAGCCATTGCCCAAACGCTGACCATCTTTCGCGCTGTCGTACTGACCACGCACGCTGAAGCTGGCGACCAGCGGATGATAACCCTGGTCTCGATAGTGCCCGTTGTAAGCCACCCCTTGTTGCCTGCCGTAACAAGGAATGAGAAAGCTGTCGACGTCGATGGTCAGTGAGGCGGCGCGGCGGTCGGGGCCGGTACTGCACAGCCACCGCTCCGACCAGTCGGCCAGTGAGTCGCGGAGGGCCTCCAGGTTCTGAGAGTCGCGCGTCAGGATGCCGATCAACCGCGACTGCGTGGGCTGGCTCCCCAGACGCTCATCCAAGATCGCTGCGCCCGTGCGGTCCCAGCAGGCCAGGCGTAAGGCCGGATCGTGAGCCAGTCGGTCGAGATCGTCCTGAGTGTCATAGCCAAGGGCCAGCGCGTAGATCCGCTCGCGCAGCAATTCCGTGAGCTTGTAACGGATGAGGTCCTGACGGCGCGGATCGGACAACCTGTCAGCCAGCGACTCACACAGCCCCAGCCGATGATCCGCTTCCCGCAACAAGAGCGCCCCGCCATCCGACGTGAGCCGCTCGTCGGTCGCCGCCACCTTGATGGCCCGTTGAAAAGTCGGCTCCCACAGCCAAGAATGTCTTTCACCCATCGCGTGATCCTCCTTGAGTGTGTAACGAG
>VFKD01000170.1 GCA_009885735.1 bacterium | reverse complement strand
GTATCGACAAGCCGTACTGTGCATGCAGAAGGCTCTGAATGGACCGTACTGGCAACCTGTGGACATGCCCCATCACAGCGATGAGGCCCATCACCCTCCCAGCCACTCAAATACCGTGGTGATGAGTTCCTGCAGTGGGAGGTCATCCGCCTGGTCGTTCGCGGGAATCAGCTCTCGCAGGCACGCATTCGGGTCGGCTCGCAGGGCCTGCAGCCGGTCTGGACTGGCAGCCGGAGTTCGCAGATCGCACCAGGGAGCGAGCCCACACAGGCGCCGCTGCGGCTTCTGAACCCAGCATGCAAACTCCTTGCGATGCGTGAGGAGATACTCGACCTGTTCGCGCAGAGCTGTGCGCGAGCGGTAGCGGCCCGCCAGGTGGCGGCCAAAGGCGCGATAGGTGGTCATCGCTACATAGGCTCGGAGGTCGGTGATTGTTTGGCTGGAGGGGCCGTTCCTCAACGCGCCGAGTCGCTCGGTGAGGTCCCCAAGAACACGGGCGCGCAGGTCGTCGGCATCCTGCTCAGTCTGGGTCTGCGCTCGCCCCTCTTGCCTTCGGAGCGACACGCGCATTCTCGCTTCGACGATCGCGGTAACAATCGGTAGGGCATGCGAGTTCAGCAGGCACTCAAGGTGGCGCGACGAAAGAGTCTCATCTGCCGTCGTCAGGTAGTTGCGAAGGGCTTCGTCGTCGAGCACTCGGCTTGCTTTCCCGCGGTGGAGGTGTGACGTGCGGACGCATCCGCTCGCTCACGTGCTCAGTTCGCGAGATTGGCCCGGCAATGCGTTTGTGAACCTTGCTCGATAGGGTGAGGGCGCCTTGCACCCCTCTCGTCCGCACATCCTGAGCCAGCCAACCCGCTCATCCTGAGCGCGGCACAGCCGTTTCGTGCCGCAGTCGAAGGACCCTATCGTGGCTGAGTCGAAGGACCCTTTTGAGGAGAGGGGAGGGGTTGAGGTGCCCTTGCCGGGGACCTTCTCCGTGCCTCGGTGCCTCTGTGGTTCAGCCCTGTTCTTGCCGTTCTCCGCGTCCCAGCGTCTCCGCGCGAGAATGCCCTTGACGTTGCCGTTCTCCGTGCCTCGGCGCCGCAGTGGTTCAGCCATTTCGGCGCCGCCTCGTCGAAGCCGTCGATGGCAAGCGCCGTCATCCATTCGTCCGGAGTGAGGCGCACCGCGGAACAACCTCGCTCGATCTCGCGGGCACGAGTCGTCTTGCCTGCACCCGGCAGGCCGCAGATCAGAAATAGGGTGGGCAAGGGTCGCCTCCAAGAGTGGCTTCTGCAGTCTATCACAATCGGCACTTTACACTTAAAAGGAGAAGTGCGGGTCAAATGGCCCGCCGCAATGAATCTAGCGAGGCTTTGCCTCAGACCGACGAGTGGCGCTGGCCTGAAAACCTGATCCAAATGCATCGACCTTCGTGGGGATTCTCGAGTCGGAGCCGTGAACGGCCCGCTGGGAGGCGTTCCGCCAACCGTCCTGCGGACGGAACGGCGACTGCACGCTGACCGCGAATGCTCAGGTAGGGTTGCGGGGCTTTGCCCCGCCCGACCTTGACCTTAAGTCCGCAGGACGCTCAGCCGCAGGCTTCCCAGCCGGGTCCTTCAGGGCTCGGTATCCAAGTCGAGCGCTGCATTCGTTAGGCAGCCCATCATTCAGATTGCGCCTGACTGTGGCCGACGAGTTGTGGTTGACTGAAAACTTGACACAACCACAACATGTCTTCTGTCTCGAGTGATCTAGAAGCCCAGTTGCCCAGCGGGGCCAAGAGTCCGCTGGGCAACCGGTTTCAAGCGAGGACAGCGACGGAGTGTAGTCCGCGCTGCGCCGCAGGGTTTTATGGGCTCGGCACGAGAAGGAACGTGGTAGCGCCCCCGGCAGACTTTACTCCCGTTCCCGTGATATGACCGCTGTTGGTGATCCCTGCGGCGTCACTGAAGTAGGAGTACGGCCCTTTATTCGGTGTCAGAGTGATGGCGTTTAGATCGCGCATCCCCAGAGCTTTCGTCCAAATGAAGGCATGTGCCTCTCTATCTCTCGTGAGATTGGAGAATCCGACTACCTGCCCGGAGTTGTTGATCGTGTATCCCATTCCATTGGACGACGTGCCGTAGGACCGGCTATTGGTACCTCCCAGAGTACCGAGATTGAGCAGGCCATCTGTGGCGTTCCAGGCCATTGCCCGATATTGTGAGCCCTTACCTATCGTGACAGCAACGTGTCCGGCGACCTGACCGAGATCGTTCAATCCCCATATTTGTGGGCCGCTGCTGGAGTTCAGAATCCCGATATCGGTCGCGTAGGCATCGCCTTCCGCCCATACCCAGGATCGGCTGTTCGTTCCGTCGTACCAGTCGCCTGCTACCAGAAGCTTTGTTCCGCCTCCGGATACTGTCGCCACACTCAGTACGAACGGCCTCATCCTCGCACCGGACGGTGCACCAGCCGGAGGTGGAATAACAACCGGATCCCCGTATGTCGGGTCCGCAGTGGACGAGCCTATGTTTTTCCACAGTGCAGCACGCTTGACATTTGACGAGTCGGGAACTTCGTAAACGAGATCCGAGTTGGGAGCCACATACTTACCCATTCCAAACCAAGAGCCAGTTACCAGAGCTCCCGGCAAGCCTGTTAGGACAATGGGGCCATCGTAGACTCCGTCCCGAGCACCTGGCGTATGAGGCTTCCAATAGGCCGGGAGTATGCCGGTCGCCGCACTGTTTACATGACCCATAATGACCCCGCTGTCGTTGATCGTGAATGCGTGGCTGCTGGTCCACGGGGTCGTTGAGGCGGGTGCAAGATCCACGGGGCCGGAAAGTCCAGGGTTCCAGTACATCGCGTGGACATAACCCCCGGTCGATGTCGTTGCGGATTGACCAACGACTTCACCATGTCTGTTGACCGAGAGCGCCTGGGAGTACGAACCGAGTCCGATCACTCCCACGTCCCTGATACCGGTCGCGGAACTCCAATAGAAGCCGCGTTTCTTAGAACTTCCCAACGCGGTGTCGCCTACCACCTTCACGCTCGCGGCATCTCCGTCGTTGATTGCGATCGGATAGCTCTTGTCGGTTCCAGCAAGTGTCCCTATTTCCACAACCGAGTAGCTTGTCTGCGCTCGTGCGCCCTGGCCTAGCGCCGCAAGCGCCACTGCAACCAATACGTTCAGCATCATTCTGTGCTTCATGTAAGTCTGCCTCCTTGAGGAAGAGAATTTGACCGTCTCACACAGCCTAACACCCTGGTCTCTCCTAATTCTCGCCAGGTTAAGTGATGTGTACAATGTGGAGGGAGGTTCCGCGGAACCTCCCGCATGAACTGGCACGGGGCTATACACAATGGGCTTTACTTCTTGAGTCCGATCTGGACGGTATGGTCCTGCCCGTCACCGAGGTCGATCCGCAGCCACCAGGTTCCCTGCGCAAGGTCCTTGGTGCTGAGGTTGAAGATGTACTGCTTCGCCGTCGCGTCGTACCGGAAGGTGTTGCCGGAGTCGCCTGAGCCGTTTGAGACCGCTTCGTTAGTGGAGACCGGGTCCACTGAGCTCGATTGGGACAGGTACAGCTTGGCATTCAAGTTCGATATGCCTGCATCTACTCCCATCAGTTTGAATTTGACAGGGATGGTGCTGCCCTTCTTGAAGACGGAGCTGCCGTCTGCGTTGATGGGCTGCAGCACGCCGGACCAGGCGTAGGCCAGCCTCTTGACAATGGCGAACGGCGAGAAGCTGGTTGTAACACCGTAGACCTTGTGGTTCACTGTATCGAAGGACGTCGTAATGTTCACCCACGCACCGCCCTCGAGGTGCATGATCACAGGCTCTGGAAGTTCTGGATGCTCCACGGACTTGAACACCGTACCATCGTAGGCAAATCCAAGAGTCACTGGCCCAGTAAACGGGGTGTGATCCTTTTCAGTAGGTAGAAATACTGCCTCTACGCTCAAGCCGCTCGTGCAAATTGCTCGATACGGGCGAATTGTTGACTCAATACTGCTGTTCTTACAG
>VFKD01000397.1 GCA_009885735.1 bacterium | reverse complement strand
GTGTAAGAAGGAGAAACGAGATTATCTCACGTATATGTTTGGCTTGATGCCGACTTGCCTAGCAAGCCTGAAAACGCCGTTTTCGGCACCACTTCTAGGGGCCGTTGAACCCGCTCAGCGTGCTTGGTCCGTATTCAAGCCAATGGACGTACTGAGCTGGCCGGCGGAGGCGGAGTGGTCTCGGGAGTATACGTTGTCGGGCCAAAGGCAATAGCAACGCTGTGTGAACCAACGATGCCACGAATCAATCTCGATTCGCGGCATCGCTTGGTTTTGGGAGCCCCTACGATGTTAAGTTACAATCACACATCGTACGTTCGTCTGGAACTTGAGTCGAGCCGTGGCGGAAGACTGCTTCGCATAGCCCCCACTTCCTTAACCCTCAGTGTCTGCAGCAAAGACACCGTAGGGTCCCAATCCTTCTGGCCGCAGGACGTCTTATACACGCTTGTCTCATTCCCGCCTTACGGAGACGGCTTCTTCTCGTTCTTCTTCTTCTCGGCCTCGTACTCTTCATTGGTCGCCTTCGCCGGGGCGTGTTGCAGTGGACTCACCCCGTTGGCAACCATGATCCGCTTGATCTCCGCGATGGTATCTGGTGCGGGTTTGAAATTGCCGACGCGGTGTCCTTGCGCGATCAGCAAAGGGGTCCAGCCGTAGTTGTTCTCGCGGTTCCAGATATTGATGTCCGCGCCGCGCTCGGCCAGGAATGCGGCGACTTTGGGGGCGCTCTTGTAGGCCACTCCGTGCATAACGGTTTCGCCGTTGTTGTCGACCGCGTTGATGTCGGCACCGAGGTGCAGTAGGTACTTCAGGGCCTCCACCATTTCTTCCTCTGTGCCGGCTTCTTCGCCAGGCGCGATGGTACCGATGCCGGCGGCGGCCAGGAGCGGCGGGCAGTTGTCGGCATTCGGAATCTTCGGATCGGCGCCCAGTTCCACCAGCTGTCGCATTAGCGGAACATCGGCCGTGTGGGAAGCAAAGAGGAGCGCGGTGGCGCCGGTCTCGCTCAGCCTCCCGCGTTCGGAGGCTCCGCGCTTGAGTCGCGCGTTTACCTCTGCGCCGCGAGCGACGAGATCTCGGACAAACCGCAAGCTGGTCATCGCGCCGGAGCCTATGGGCGGCGGATCACCGTCAGGGCCGTCGCCGCTGTTGGGTTTGCGTACCCACGAGATCGCGTGCAGAGCGCTGTAGCCGGAGCGCTGATCATTCGGATCGGCGCCGGCTTTGAGCAAGTCCACAGCCAGCTCGTAGTGAGCGTTTTCCACTGCCAGGAGGAGCGCGCTGGTCCCTTTTCGCGGGTCCTTGCCACCGCTTCTTTGCGGCTGCATGGCTTCATTCGCGTCCGCGCCGGCTTTCAGCAGAACTCGCACCACTTCCCTGCGGCCCTCACGCGCGGCAAAAAAGAGTGGAGTAAAGCCCGAAGGCAAGGGCGTGCGGAAGTCCGCTCCGGCTTTGATCAGGAGCTGCACAACCTCGGAATGTCCCTCCGCAGCCGCCCAAATAATCGCGGT
>VFKD01000571.1 GCA_009885735.1 bacterium | reverse complement strand
GGGGACATCGGGGCCACCCTCTATTTGCTCATGGGAATCCGGCCGGACAGCGAGATCGTGGACCAGACCGGCCGCCCGCATCCTCTCGTGCGTGGAGAGCCCATTGCAGCCATCCTCTAGGGCGCAGGTTTACGGTCAAATCGCGGCTGCGGCAGCAGGCGTCACACTGTTGTTAACGTCATCCGTGGCGCAACGCGCTGCGTCCAAGTCGCCGATGCCGTCCGTGACCTTCGGCGCCTCGGTTGGACCGATGTTCGCCAAGTCGTGCGTCGGATGTCACGGCGAGCGAATGCCGAAGGCCGGCCTGGACCTGCGCACAGCGGGCGACATTCTCCAGGGCTCGAGCAGCGGCAGCGTCCTTGTTTCTGGGAAGCCGGAAGAGAGCAAGCTGTACACGATGGTAAAGTCTGGAGCGATGCCTCCAGGAGGTCCGAAGGTGGGCCCTGCGGGCCTCAAGGCTCTTCGCGAGTGGATCGCTTCGGGCGCGTCCATCGCAGGTTCACCGGGTGGTCATTGGGCGTTTATCCCTCCTGTTCGCCCCAAATTTCCGGCAGACCTGACGGGCGGCTGGGCGAAGAACGCAATCGACCTATTCATTGGCGATCGGCTAAAGTCGAGCGGCCTGAAGCTATCGCCGCAAGCGCCTAGGCAGGTGCTTGCACGCAGGTTGTATTACGACCTCGTGGGCGTGCCGCCGAGTCCCGTCGAGCTGGACCTCTTTCTCTCGGACCGAGGCCCGCGTGCCTATGACAGCCTCGTCGACCGGCTTCTCGCCGACCCGAGGTTTGGCGAGAAGTCGGCCAGACACTGGCTGGATTCGGCAGGATACGCAGACAGCGAAGGCATACTGCAGGAAGACCTGGTTCGCGCAAACGCTTGGAGATACCGCGATTACGTCATTCGCAGCTTCAACGCGGACAAGCCGTACGACCAGTTTGTGCGGGAGCAGATAGCGGGTGATGAGATTTCCGGCTACCGCACCGCCGCGAGATTCACGCCTCTCATGCTGGAACAGGTGACAGCGACGGGATTTCTGAGGACCGCGGTAGACGCAACTCGTGCCGACTTCAACACGCACCAGTTTGCCGAGTACCAGTACCGCATGCTGCACGACACGCAGACTATTGTGACAAGCACGATCCTGGGAGTTCCCGTGCAGTGCGCCAGGTGCCACGACCACAAGTATGAGCCCTTCAGCCAACGCGACTACTACCGGCTTCAGTCCATTTTCCAGGGAGCTGTGCGGCCTATGGGCACGCTGCTTCCCACTGCTGCGCGCCAGATAGTGGCCGCCGGCTCCGAAGAGGTTGCCGAGGCAAATGCCGCGAACGCCAAGGTGGACGCGGAGATTCGAGAGATTGTCAACCGCGAAACTGCAAGCCTCGACGCTGCTCGAATGCGGGCCTTGGGGAGTGGGTTCGTGCAGATTCCCGCCTCGGACAAGGCTGCTCTCGTGGAATCGGTTAGGCT
>VFKD01000629.1 GCA_009885735.1 bacterium | reverse complement strand
GCGCCACCATTATTGCCATTGGAATCGGACAGGGCTCTCGGGAAGCGGTTGCCGAGAGCATCCAGAAGCTCGGCACCAACGTCCTTACGTTCATCCCAGGCCAGCAGCGGAGAGGAAGCGTCAGCTTTGGCTTCGGCTCCATCAAGACGATGAAGCTCGATGATGTGCAGGGCATCCTTCGCGGAGCGCCTGCAGTGAAGCGGGCTTATGCGAGTGTGAACGGCAATGCACAGGTGAAGTACAAGAACCGCAACTCCACGGTGAGCGTCCAAGGGGTTGGCGACCCTTATCCTGGAGTAGCCAACCATGTCCTCAGTGACGGCAGATTCTTCACCGCCCAGGAGGTGAAGCAGAACCGCATGGTGGCTATTCTGGGTTCGACCACCTCGAAGGACCTGTTCGACAAGCAGTCGCCGGTGAACAAGGTGATTCGCATCAAGGGAACAAGCTTCCAGGTCATTGGGCGGTTCAAGTCGAAGGGCGGACTTGGATTCCGAAACCCGGACGACGCCGTGTACGTCCCTGTAACTACGGCGATGAAGCGCCTCTTTGGGCTGGAGAGCGTGAACAGCATCACGGTTCAGGCTCGCAGCGAAGCCCTGATGAACACTGCCCAGAGCCAGGTTGAGAAGATTCTGAAGAAGCGCCACAAGATACCGTCGAATGGCGCGAACGACTGGATTGTGTTCAATCAGTCGGACATTCAGGCTACGCAGAGTGAGCAGCAGGACACGTTTTCGAATCTTATCACGTATCTCGCAATTGTTTCTCTCTTGGTGGGCGGCATCGGTATCATGAACATCATGCTCGTCTCCGTAACCGAGCGCACCCGCGAGATAGGCATTCGCAAGGCAATCGGCGCGAAGCGGCGAAACATCTTGATGCAGTTTCTGCTGGAGGCCTTGTTTCTATCGCTCGTGGGCGGGCTCATAGGAGTCGCGTTCGGCATACAGGGCGCCGCCCAGGTGGGCGAAGCCAACAACTGGAAAATAGTGATTGCCACCGAAACGGTTGCTTTGGCCTTTAGTTTTTCGGCATTGGTTGGCGTATTCTTTGGATTCTATCCCGCCCTTAAGGCATCGAAGCTGGACCCGATCGAGGCGCTGCGGTACGAATAGTCGGCCGCAGTGTCTCATGCACACATCAAAGGAGAGTAGATTGAAGAGAATTGCACTTTGGACGGCAGCAGCGGCGTTCGCGGCCATTGCGACTTCAGCGATTGCCCAGGCTCCCGGCGGAGGTGGAGGCTTCACGCCGACGCCGGAGATGGCGGCAAAGTTCAAGAAGTGGCAAGCGTGGCGCGAGAATCACAAGAACTTCGAGCATATTCAATCGACGGTCCGCGGACTAGCGGAATGCGTCAAGGACCCAGCTACCAGTCTCACGAAGGACCAGGCCAAGGCCATTCTTGCCGTCTACAAGAAGTGGGGAACCAAGGCCGTAATGAGCAATGACGATGCGGGCGCGGCGAACAAGGCCCTCACCTCCTCTCTCAACATCGCACAGATCAAAAAAATCGCTACGACGAAGAATCCGTTCGCCGGCGGTGGCCGAATGGGCGGCGGTGGCGGCGGACGGCCTGGTGGCGGTGGGGGAGCGGGTGGTGCACGCCCAGGCGGCGGACGACCTGGTGGCGGTTTCACTCTGCCGGACCCCAAGGACTACAACCCACTGAACCCGGACACGCTGCCATTCGAGGGATTCAAGGCAATAGCAAAGCAGAGCCAAACCGAGTTCCTCGGCAAGGTTCAGGCCGCCGCAAAGTAGTCTGATTTCCGGACGCCCTTGGCGAAGCATCATCGGCGCTAAGGGCGTCCGACCATTGACCATACGACCCGAACACTGACACTACTTCCAAGCCCAGGAGCCACACACCAGCATGGCCGAACCCCTGATAAGCACCACGGACCTCGCAAAAACCTACAAGATGGGCAAGATGGAGGTCCGGGCCCTGCGACATGTATCTATCACGATTATGCCGGGAGACTTTGTGGCCATCATGGGGCCGTCCGGCTCCGGCAAATCGACCTTCATGAACCTCATTGGGTGCCTCGACAAGCCCACAGGAGGCTCATACCGGCTTGATGGCATTGAGGTGGCGAAGCTGAACGACAACCAGCTTGCGGAGATTCGCAACCGCAAGATTGGCTTCGTGTTCCAGACGTTTAACCTACTTGCTCGCACAAGCGCGCTCCGAAATGTTGAGCTGCCGATGCTCTATAGCGGCGCCAAGAACCGAGAACAGATCGCCAAGAAGTGCCTAGCTTCGGTTGGGCTCGGAGATCGAATGGATCATAAGCCAAACGAGCTGTCCGGCGGACAGCAGCAGCGCGTCGCGATTGCGCGCGCTCTCGTGAACGACCCCTCTATTCTTTTTGGCGATGAGCCCACGGGAAACCTCGACACGCGAACCGGCGAAGAGATCATGTCGATCTTTCAGCGGTTCAACGACGAGGGCAAGACCGTGGTTATCGTGACGCATGAGCAGGAGATTGCGGAGCATGCCAAGCGCATTATCCGCTTCAAGGACGGCAATGTGGTGTCGGATGAGCAGGTCGTTAAGCGCAAGATCGCCGAGGAAGAGCTCAAGAAGCTGCCGGATCCGGAGGACTAGAGCGCACCGCCGGCTTTCGTCGCGCGCTTGGCCGCCGCAAGCAGCTTCGCCTCTGAACTCGACTTGTATTCCTCGTCGAGCGGATAGCATCCCGATGGCAGACCGTTTCGCGGTGCGGTCGTGCAGTCGCTAAACGTCCGGCACACTCGCTTCACGTGCAGCGCCCGTCCCGCCAAGATGTCCGTCGGCAGAGTTGGGTACGACAGCGCCATCCTGCCGAGACCCACTATGTCCACCCATCCCTCTCGAACTGCGGCTTGAGCCACGTGGCCTACAAACTGCTGAAGGTAGCTATAGGCCGTGCCCACCATCGGCATCTCAGGCACATACTGCTTCAGGAAGCGCACTGCGTGCATCTGACGAGCGACGCCAACGAGAGGATCCTCGGGCGGCGAGTAGCCGTCACTCGGAGGATAGAGAGCGGGCCGCTGGATATGGGGGTTGTAGTAGGGACTTCCGGCCGTTAGGTTCACCGCCTCCACGCCGATCTGCAGCATCGTTCGGAGCAGTTCCACCGTCTCGGAGAGGTCCATCTGAACAGGCATCTCCTGGTCGCAGCCGAATGCAAAGCGGTACGGCATTGCGTCGCAATAGTTCTGGGGCACCCCTTCCCCAAGCTTGCCTGGGGCGCTCTGTTCATTCTCGGGCACGTACGGCACTAGGTCGAATGCGCTGAGACGAACCCCTATTCCAAGACCGGGCGCGTCTGCCCGTATGCCGGTCACCACCTCGCGCAGAAAGCGCGTGCGATTCTGCAGGCTGCCGCCGTAATCGCCTGGTCGCGTGTATGCGCTCAGGAACTCGTGGCCTAGATAGCCATGGCAGTGCTTGATGTCTACAAAGTCGAATCCGCAGCGCTGCGCGGCACGGGCCGCGCGAATGTAGTCACGGATGAGCAGGCGCACATCGTCGTCCGACATGATGGCGGCGTCCGAGGTGATGCCGACCCGGTCGTCGAGAAGCGGGTGTCGGTACAGTGCAGCCGGCGCGGGCGCTCCTTGCGGCCTGGAGTATCGGCCCGAATGTGTAAGCTGCAGGCCGACAACGAGGCCGCCGGACGATCCGAACTCAGCATCGTGCGCGTCAACCAGAGCCGTTCGCAGACTCTTTATCTCGGTCTCGTTGGCTTCGCTAAGAACAAGCTGATTCGGGTTCGCGCGGCCATCCGGACGCACGGCTGCGGCTTCCCCACCCCAGATGAGCGCGGCGCCGCTCTGCCCGAACCGCATCCATCGACGGAACACTCGCTTCGTTGGCGACCCGCTCGCGTCGGCGTCCCAACCCTCCATGGGGTGAATGGCGAACCGGTTTCGCGCTTGCCGCCCAAAGATGTTGATGGGCTGCGCCATTGGCGAGTCCGGCGCAGGCAGCACTTCGGAGTCGCAGGGCAATTCGATGCCAAGATCGACCAGTCTGTCGCGTAGTTGGCCTACCGACCGAAACGACCCAATTTTGGCATGCTCAGTGGCGCTCATACGCTCTCCTTCACGGGATGATCCGAACCAATTCTCAGCATCACGAACCAGCCTGCCAGGCAGAGCGCCGCCGCAGCCCAGAACGGGGCTCGAAGGCCGGCGCTGAAGAGCAGAGTGCCTGTGAGAGGTCCAAGAAACCAACCAATCTGCTGCGGAACCAAGCTCAGCGAGAGGATCGACGAGCGGACGTTGGCCGGAGACCTCAGTGTGAGCAGCACCATCGCGAGCGAGAAGACACCTCCTCGAAACGCGCCCTGGGCTGCCTGGGCCAAAGCCAACTGATTGACACTCGAACAGACTGCCTGAGCCGCCAGGCTTGCGGCAATCAGAAGCCCGCATACGCGCAACGCTCGCATGTGCCCAAATCGATCTCCGACAGCTCCCCACGCAGGCGTTGCCACGGCCATCACGATACCGGAGCATGTGAGGACGGCGCCAATGGTTGGAGCTAGGTCTGACACTGATCCCACGAACAGGTGCTCAACCAAGAGAGGCATGTAGGGGAGTGCGGTGCTAATTCCGAACGACATGAGCAGCGTGGCTAGGAAAATACGGTTGACCGCAGGCGTGTGTATGAGCGCGCGAAGCGCATGTCGAACTCCCACAAGGCTGTTTCGATGCTCCGACGGCTCTCGGGGCTCCTCCCGCAGGAAGACGATTAGCAAAACCGCGACGACCGCAGTGAGGAGCGCATCCAGGTAGAGAAGCGAGCGTACATCTGAGTGCCGAACGATGAGGCCACCGAGGTAAGGGCCAACCGCCATGCCTATCGGACTACCTGCACTGACGATTGCAATTGCGGTACCGAGCTTGGCGCGAGGAGTGATGTCTGCCTGCACTGCCATCATCACTCCCGTATTTCCAAGAACGAATCCGCCGAGAGCTCGGCCCAGCGCCATCATCCACACATCGTTGCTCGCGGCGCAGAGTGCATACACCACGGCCGCCATGATGCTGCTGCGAACAATGATGAGTTTGCGGCTATACCTATCGGCCCAGACGCCCCAAAACGGCAACAGTGGAAGGCCGATTATCCAGCCCACCGACGAGGTGAGTCCAGTCCAGTATCCGATATGCGCGGACGCCACTCCGAGCTCGCGTAGGTAGAGCGGCGTGAACGCGCTAAGATGCCCCCACGCCAGCGACTCCACCAGACCCGTAATCGCAAACAGCGCGATCGTCAGTCGCCAGTCGTTTCTGTGTGCAGCCATCGTAATTCCGAGTATACCGCTCTGCATCGCCGGGACTGACAAGGCTGGGCCTCACGCGGCCCGAGAGGGTAGAATAGGGCATGATGGGGTCCGATTGGCGGACCCAACCTCAAAACATCTATCAGGGCGACTGCCCATCAAGGAGCGATTTGTGGCGGATAGAACGACGAATATGCGTGGCAACCCATTGCCGCTGGAGGGCGAGGAGCTGAAAGTCGGAGACGTGGCGCCGGACTTCAAGCTTCACCAGCGCGGTCCAGACGGCCTAAAGGATGTATCGCTGGCAGACTACGACGGCAAGACCCTTATTCTGAGCGTCGTCCCTTCTCTCGATACGCCTGTGTGCGAACAGCAGACGATCAAGTTCAACGAGGAGCTCGTGGGAATGCCGGCCGGAGTTGAAGTGCTCACGGTGAGCATGGACCTGCCGTTCGCACAGGCACGATTCTGCAGCGACAAAGGCACGCATCACCTGCAGACCGCGTCGGACCATCGCGACGCGTCGTTTGGCTCCGCGTATGGAACGCTCATTACTCCGCTG
>VFKD01000072.1 GCA_009885735.1 bacterium | reverse complement strand
ACTTGGGAGGTGAGGCAGCTAGACATGCTCGAGACATGCCGATTGATGTTGGTTGGTCAACTGAAACCTGGATGATCCACATTCACTCTCATCACAACTGAACACTTACCCAAGGTTTACACATTGGGCCATATAGGCTACGATCTTGTGTGAGGTGGGTATGAGAATCGAACTTGACTATGGACGAAACGGGCTGGAGGCAAGCATTCCAGATGCCAACTTGGCCGCCGTCTTGAGGATGGGAATCACGGCCCCGCTTTCGGAACCGGGCAGGGCCATTGCTGATGCACTGGACCAGCCCATTAGTTGTCTTGCGCTTCGCGACCTTGCGCACGGCAAGCGCAGTGCGACCATTGTCATCTGCGATGTCACGCGGCCAGTTCCGAACTGGGTCATTCTTCCGCGCGTGCTGGATGTTCTCGAGGCAGCGGGACTGGACCGAGACCAGATTACGCTGCTCATCGCAACAGGAACACATCGCCCTACCACCGATGCAGAGCTGCTTGAGATGGTGGGAGAGGACGCTCTGACGCGCTGCACTCCGCTCAACCACGTTTGTACCGATGATGATGCGATGGTCGCGCTTGGGACCTCTCCGAACGGAGTTCCGGTGAGGCTCAATCGCGCCTACGTTGAGGCTGAGCTGCGGATAACCGTTGGGCTCATAGAGCCGCACTTCATGGCCGGCTACAGCGGCGGGCGCAAGCTGGTGATGCCAGGCGTTGCTGCGCTTGGCACAGTTCAGGCTTGGCACAGCCCGCGGTTCCTGGAGCATCCTATGGCTGCGAACGGAGTGGTGGAGGGCAACCCGGTCCACGAGGAGTCTCTCGCGATCACTCGGATGGCTCCGCCGCACATGGTGGTGGACGTTACGCTCGACGAGTCGAACCAGATTACCGGCGTCTTCGCGGGAGACCTGTTCGAGGCGTGGCGCGTGGGCGTCCGACATGCAGAGAAGGACACTCGGGTGGCTATCAAATCTCCGTCGGACATCGTAGTGACCACCTGTGCCGGCTATCCGCTGGATGCCACCTTCTACCAGGCGGTGAAGGGGATGGTGGGCGCGCTGCCCGCCGTAAAGCCGGGAGGCACAATTATCATCGCCGCAGAGTGCTCGGAAGGGGTGGGGAGCGAGATTTTTCGCCAGACTCTGTTGAACACCACTGATCTGGAGGAGTTCACCGCGAACATTCAGCATCCGGATTGGGAGTTTGTGCCGGACCAGTGGGAGGTGGAGGAGCTTGCCAGGGCTGTCCGGCACTGTGAGGTCCATTGCGTATGCAGCGGAATTGAGCCGGACGAGCTCGGTAGGCTGTTTGTTACACCGGCAGAATCCGTTGAGGCGGGCATTGAGGCTGGGCTAAAGAAGCACGGCCCGCACGCGACAGTGACCGTCATCCCGCGCGGACCGTACGTAATTCCGTACCTGGCGTAGTGCTCGTCCTGTTCACTCATCCGGATCCGCTCGTCCTGAGCGCGGCTCAGCCGTATCGAGCCGCAGTCGAAGGATGCTGCCTCGATCAGCTAACTGCATTGCGCGCCTAGCACGGCTAGCGCAGAGTCCCCTGCCTATCAGCTGATGCTGATTGCGCCGTCCGTGCATTGTACAGGCTACCGGCAGAAGCCGTGCGACTTGAGCCAGTCCGCCAGCCTCGCTGTCCAGGTAGATAGGATGGGGTCGTTTGTGGCGAGACCGACTCCATGGGGGCCTTTCTCATAGGAATGCAGCTCGAACGGCACGCCTGCTTT
>VFKD01000043.1 GCA_009885735.1 bacterium | reverse complement strand
GGCTCTCCTACCGGGTTGTCGTTGATGAGCGCCCCGCATCCTTGCGTTCATCGTCAAACGGCGCCCTTCGACGGATCCTTATCGTGGGCGCGGGGGTTCGCGGAGTCTCGCTGGCGAGGGAGATACGCCGCCGCGCATCCGACGGCCTGCAGTTGGTCGGCTACTTGGACGACGACCCAGGCAAGCACCACCTCAACTTGCAGGGTGCACCGGTGCTCGGGTCTTTATCTCAGGTTCGCGAGATAGTTACCCAGTGCTCAGTAGACGAGATAATCATCGCTATATCTACCGCGAAGGGCGAGATGCTGCGAAACATCATCGCGCGCTGCGAAGACCTTCCGGCCAAGCTGCGGATCACTCCAGAGTTCAACATCTTGGATGTCGACGACCAGATGCGAACCCTGCGGGATGTCTCGGTCGAGGACCTTCTGGGCAGGCCCGCTGTGCGCGTGGATGAGCGAGCGATAGTCGCATATCTTGAGGGTGAGCGGGTCCTGGTGACTGGCGGCGGCGGTTCCATTGGGTCGGAGTTAGTGCGTCAGATCGCAGCGGCTCGGCCTGCGGAGCTCATGGTGCTTGGTCATGGTGAGAACTCCATATTCGAGATCGAGCAGGAGATGCTGCGTGACCATGGAGTCCGAGTGCGGGGCCTCATCGCCGACGTAAGGGATTACGACAGGCTTGAACGGCTCTTTGAGAGGCACCGTCCAACCGTGGTATTTCATGCTGCGGCCCACAAGCATGTTCCACTTATGGAGGCCAACCCCGAGGAGGCTATCACCAACAACGTCCTTGGCACGCGCAACCTCGCAAGGCTGGCAAGTCACTTTGGTGTGAAGCGGTTTGTTATGATCTCGTCGGACAAAGCGGTGAACCCCACCAACGTGATGGGCGCATCCAAGCGGATAGCCGAGCTCATCATTCAGGTTGAAGCAAGCATTAGCCGGACCATGTTCGCCATGGTTCGGTTCGGCAACGTTCTGGGAAGCCGAGGCAGCGTCGTACCCACGATGCGAAGGCAAATAGAACAGGGCGGTCCCGTCACGGTGACAGACGCGGACGCTGTACGCTATTTCATGACTATTCCAGAGGCGTCTCAGCTCGTGGTTCAGGCGGGAGCCCTGGGCGGCAACGGCGCGATCTATCTATTGGACATGGGCAATCCAGTTCGCATTCTGGACCTTGCCCGAGATATGATTCGGCTCAGCGGCCTTACCCCAGACAAGGATATTGCAATCCACATCATCGGCCTGCGTCCTGGCGAGAAGCTTGTGGAAGAGCTGCTCACCACCGAGGAGGGTACTACGGTGACTCGGCATGAGCGCATCTTTGCGGCGGCGCCTTCCGAGATATCTGTTGTGGAGGTAAATCGCGGCATTGATCGACTCATTGATGCTGCAGAGCAGGGAAACACTATCGAGCTCTACAAGCTGCTAAAGAACTTGTGTCCAACCTATACGGGCTTCATGCCGGACACGGTGGTGGTTCACGCCGGCGGCGCACCCCTCTCGCACAGAGTTGCTCGGGAGTAGTCCCGCGCACCCTCTGCTATCCCCACTGTGACCGCCGCCCAGTTCATCGAGATCGCCCTTGTCGCGCTGGTTGCAGGAGCCTTCGGCGGAATGCTGGGCCTCGGCGGCGGCATCATCCTCGTTCCGGCGCTCATTGCGTTCATGGACGTGCCCCGCGAGGTGGCGGTTGCCTCTAGCCTAGTGAGTCTGATTGCCACGAGCGGATCCGCCTCCTTGGCCTACCTCAACGCCGGCCTCGTGAACGTTGGGCTCGCCCTCTACCTCGAGGTGGCCACCACCGTGGGTGCGATTGCCGGCACGTTTCTAGCGCTAAGGCTCTCGGATCATTTTGTAGCCGGCTTCTTCGCCGTCACGGCTGTTTACGCAGCGCTTACCATCGTAGCGCCTCGCCGCTCCGGCACAGGTGTGTTCGAGGTCGGCCCAGATGATGCAGGTGCGGTTCAGTTCTATGATCCCGAGAGAAAGGCACACGCATACTATTGCGTGCGCGGACATCGTCTCGGTCTTGCGGCGGGCGGCTTTGCGGGAGTTGTCTCAGCCGTGTTGGGAATTGGCGGCGGCCTTATCATGGTGCCATTCATGGTATCGCGAATGGGCCTGCCACTCCGGGCTGCGGTCGCCACGAGCGCGTTCATGATTGGGGTGACGGCCGTGGCAACCTCCGTGAAATACTTTGCAGACGGCTATGTAGACCTCCACCTCGCAGCTGCATGCACGGTCGGCGTGTTGGCGGGCGGTCGGATTGGGGCCAGGCTGGCAGGCCGAGCGAAGTCGTCCACGCTGCGATGGCTCTTTGCAGCGGTGCTGGGATATACCGCGGTCACCATGGCCCGTCGGGCAGGGCTGCCGTTTTGAGGTATTCGGCATAATGGACGAACAATCGTCGGCCATAGACCGTGCCGCGCATCGGGCGCTGCGGGCTGGATTGCTGCTCAGCTTCGGCTTTCTGGCAGTTGGGATTGCGTGGACAGTTGCGCTCAGAGCCTTGTCCGGCACGCCCCCCCCGAGGCAGATTGTAGACTCGGCGACTGGTGCAATCCGTGGAGATGCGGCCTGCCTCACCATCGGACTTCTGCTGCTGATGCTGACGCCCGCCCTGCGGCTCATGGCTCTGGCGGTCGCATATCGTTCCGGCGGCGACCCAGCAAAGTCGCGCCTCGCGTGGATTGTACTGGGCCTGCTTGCCGCCGGCGTTGGCGCCAGCCTGCTGGCAAGAACGACGGGCTAATCCTCCGAGCCGACTTTGTCGGCCCCAAGGTTCGACAGTCTGTCGGCCTCCTTGTTCATCTCGCGCCGCACATGCGTCACCTTGGCCTTGTCAAACTGCTTGAGGAGCGCGGTGGCCCGCTGGTAGAGGGGAAGCAGATGAGGCGTCTTAACGCGGTATATCCCTGCTATCTGGCGTGCCATCAGCTCGCTGTCGGTATAGACCTGCAGTTCGGAGCATCCCAGGGCTCGGGCCTCCTCGAGGCCTCGGATTAGAGCGGAATACTCGGCTACGTTGTTCGTCGTGCGGCCCAGCGGTTCTGCGACCTCCTTCACGACGGATCCGTCCGGGCGCGTGATGGAAACGCCGATTCCGGCGGGTCCTGGGTTGCCGCGTGCAGCTCCGTCCACATGAGCGATCAGCTTGGTCATAGGGCGGTCGGGCAGAGTATTCGCCCGCAACTGTCACACGTCCGGAGAACGCCCTTGTCGACCACGTCTTCAATGGACTGAGCCGGAAGTGTTGTCTTGCAGCCCTCGCATATGCCGTCGAGAATCCTCGCAGCGCCCACTCCCAGCTTGCTCACTCGAATTGCCTCGTACCGCTTCAGCAGTGGCGCTGCAACAGGCTCCGCGAGCTTGTCGCGCTCGGGACGAAGTACCTTCAGCTCGCTAGTGTACTTTGCTGTGGCGGCTTTGAACGCCTTAGCTTTGGCAGCGAAGGCCGCCTCGGCAGCAGTCGATGCGGATGAGGAGGACTTCTCTTCGTCGCGGTGCAGATCCAAGGTGTCCATCAGCTCGAGAATGCGATCGTCCAGGTGGCTGCGCCGCCGCCCAAGCGCCTCGATTTCCTGCTGCATGCTCTCAAGTTCTTTGAACGCAGTGACTCGGCCGCCGTATAGCCTCGACTCATAGTCGCGCTTCTTGTCCTCGACGGACTTCTGCTCAAGCTCGGCATCGTGGAGGTCCGCGCTTGTCTTGTGAAGGCGGCTGGAGGCTTCGTCGTGGGCGGTCCGAGCAGATTCCATGGCCATCTTCTCGGCGCTGCCGTCGTCAAGCGCCTTCATTCTGCGAACAGCAAGTGCGATCGCCGAGTCAACCTGCTGCAAGTGATGCAGGGCGATCAGTGCCTCTTTCATACGGTTTCCTCCGGTCCAGATTGTAGCAGGGGACGGGCTGCAGGTCAAATCGAGGTTGCGTGGTCGGGTAGACTCAATCAACTTGGGCGGCGCATAGCGGTTGGCTGCCGAGGGAGGGAGAGCCGATTGCCGGCAGCCGAGAAGACTCCGCCGAACTCACTTTTAGCGACCGAATGGGACCGTCTACTGGACGGCGTACGTGACCTTGCGGAGGGTCCCATAGCGCGCAGTGCGAATGCAGCGGACCAGGCTGATCAGCCTCCTGCGGCCAACATTGCTCTTCTCGCCGAGGGAGGGCTCCTTGGAATGACCGTGCCTACGGAGTATGGCGGCCTTGGCGCGCCAGCTGAGGTGGTCCGCGCCTATCAGGAAATGCTCTCCGCAGCTTGTGGGCTCACCACGTTTGTTCAGGGCCAGCACCTCAGCGCCTGCAGCCTGATACTGGGCAGCGAAAACGACGATCTTAAACGCGAGATGCTGCCGCAGATGGCTTCCGGAAGCCTCATGTCGGGAGTGGCATTCTCGCATCTGCGCCGTCAGGGCGCCCCGGCCGTTCGGGCTGAGCCGCTCGCCTGCGGCGACTTTCTGGTAACGGGTGTCGCTCCGTGGTTCACCGGGTGGCCCATCACTCAGCACGTGGTTCTTGGCGCAACTCTCCCGGACGGCAGGCTGCTCTATGCCGCAATCCCAGTAGTCGAGTCCGCCACCCTCCACGTTTCCGAGCCGATGAAGCTGGCGGCCATGAACGCCTCCGGAACGGTCACTCTCCACTTCTCTGAGCACCGGATTGCAGCGGGAGCCGTGATGAAGACCATCTCGCAGGACCAGATGGCAGACAACGACGCCAATGCTGTCCTGAATGTCACCCCTCAACCCCTGGGTCTCATCACCGCCTGCATTCGTCTTCTTCAGCAGCTCGGCTCCGACCGAGGGTCTGCGGATGTGTGCGACCTGGCAGATTGCCTGTTGGCGGAGCAGCAGGCCGTGCGGTCTGCGGTGGACCGCTGGCGGGGCCGATCCACCGAGCCTGAGTATATCGAGAAAGCGCTCGCTGTAAGGGCGGCCTGCCTGGAGTTGGCTGTGCGCTCAGCTCACGGTGTAGTCGCGGCGAGCGGTGGCCTGGCGAATTCAAGAGAGCACTCTGCACAACGCCTCTTCCGCGAGGCAATGTTCTATAACCTCACTGCCCAGACTCGCGCTGTGCAGTCTGCCACGCTTCAGCGGCTCGTCGCGACTAGCCGCCGCGCCATTGCCTAATCAAAGTCGAATATCGTGAGGATTGAACGGGTTCGAATTCCCATCGGTGCGGGCAGGTCTCTTGCAGGACTAGTCTACTCGCCGCCCACTGGCGTGACACGACCCCCTGTCGTACTGGCTCATGGTTTCACGGCCTCTAAGGCAAGCATGGACCTCCCTGCGAGCTACCTGGCGGGGAAGGGGCATCGAGCGCTGTCGTACGACTTTCGGGGACACACTCTGGGCGATAGCGATGGTGAGCTATGCTCGGCAGAGTGCGTTGTGGATGATCTCCGCGCTGCAGTCGAGTATGTCCGCAAAGCGATGCAGGACGAGGCTCCGCTGGTAGTCGGTCATTCGATGGGCGGACTTGCTGCCCTCGTGCTGGCGGGAAGCGAAGAGCGAATTCGCGGCGTCGTCGCGATCACTGTATCAGACACGCCCTCGGCTGCATTCTCGAGCCCGATAGGCGCCGCGATGCTTGCTCAGCGCGCGGGGCACATCCGCGGTACGCCGGCCCACAGCTTCGTGCTGGAACTCGATTTACTTGCTTCTCGCATCGGCGCTCTGGAAGTACCAAGCCTTTTCGTAGCGGCCAGAGGCGATGTGTTGGCCACGCCCATTGCTGCTCGTAGGCTCGCGGAGCGCTGCGGTGCATATGCGAGCGTCGTGGAGGTTGATGGCAGCCACCTAGAGGCACCGGACAAGGCTCGCGGAGCTGTCGGGAGGTGGATTGCGGAGCTATAGGGGGTGGCGTTTAGCCCGAACCCCCCGTGCGGCAACCATCATGTTCTGGAGCGCCTAACAAGCAGCACCGAAAACCCAGTAATTCTAACCCTCGCGCCCATCGCAATGGATGCCGACAATGTGAAGGATTCGAGTTCACCTTCCTTACTTGGGCGGCCGGTTTCCTCTCCTTTCACGGCCGTCCATTTTTTCGCCTGGCTGATTCAGCAAAGGTTAACTGACACGCCGAAGCATCCATACCGTCCGGCTGAATGCTACTCCGAGTATCCCCACTTTCGCTTTCGTCGTTCCAGCATGGCATGCTGGAGGCGGAGCTGGTCCTTGCCGAACTTCGCCGTGGGTTCCCGTCCCTGTGGAACTTCCGGGATTGGCTCTGGATCGTCTGCTTTTAGAGCAGGCGCGGCTTTGGCGAGTCTCAGCGCTGGTTGCGAGGCTAGCATCGGCTTCACCGCAGAAGCAGAGGAGGCGTTTGCTTGCCGCAGGAGCATCTCGAGGCGCTCAATCCGCTCGTCCTTCTGCTGGAGCTGCTCACGCAGGATCTTGATAAGCTCGGTAAGTGGGTCCGGCCTGCTGGTGCTCATCGGAACCTCGGGAATTAGGACGTTTGGTTGACCAGGGCATGATAATTCACTGATAATATGACGATTGGGAACAGTTGGCACGCCGCCTGCATACTAGTAATCTAGGAGAGCAAACACTCACCACCGCATAAGCGCCGTGCTGCTGGGAGCAGCCGCCCTGGGTCGCTGCCCAGGCGCTCCCCGCCTATCGGCGCTTATGCTTCTTCATTTGCACAGGCTCTTTACTCCCGGCGAATGCCTAAAACCTCGTAGCGGGCAGCGCCGGCTGGTATCATCACTTCGACGATCTCGCCCACGGCCAGCCCATAGAGCGCCTGCCCTACTGGGGACGAGATGGAGATGCGGTCGTTAACCGGATCGGCCTGAACCGGGTCCACCAGGGTGTATTCCCACTCCTCTGCAGTTTCGTGTTCTCGCACCATGATGATACAGCCCAGGCCGACCACATCCGTGCCGCGTCCACTGTCTGAAACAACTATCGCAAGCTCGAGTGTGCGCTCTATGTCCAGGATCCGCCCATTGAGAAGACCCTGGTCGCGACGAGCCGCGTGATACTCGAAGTTCTCGGAGAGGTCGCCATAGCCTCTGGCCTTCCGCAGCGCCTCCGACAGCTCTGCACGTTTCACCGTCTTCATGTGCTCTAGATCATCCTGGAGCTTCTTGTAGCTGCTCTCGGTCAGGATTATTTCGTCTGGCATTCGGCGGAATCGCTCCTTCGATTGTGGGTGACCGCCGTCCGCGGGGCTGCTCTGCTTGGCACGGTGCGAGAGGTCTTGCGTCTGAGTAACATACCACAGGCCCGAAAGTGGTGTCAACGCCGGGTTGACACACGGAGGAGCAGGTGCTTAAATGCGCGTAGGGACAGAGTGCGAACGCCGATGATCGATATCCAGAACCTGCGAGTTGAGTACGATTCCAATCGCGCTGCGGTTGCGGACCTGTCGCTGCAAGTTCAAAGCGGTGAGTTTGTCTTCGTAATTGGACCTACGGGCGCCGGCAAGTCAACTCTTCTCAAGGTGCTCTATCGCGCGGAGCAGGTCACATCCGGGAGTGTGAAAGTAGATGGCGTGGACGTCGGCGCGATGGACCCTAGAAAGGTTCCAGAACTGCGTCGAAAGATGGGCGTTGTGTTCCAGGATTATGAACTGCTGCCCACCCGAACCGTCTTCGAGAACGTAGCATTTGCCCTTCGCGTTCTCGGCATAGGTCGTCGTGAAGTGCGTCGAAGAGTTCCCGCCGTGCTCGAGATGGTGGGAATGATGCGTCGGTGCGATGCCTATCCATCCCAGCTCTCGGGAGGCGAGCAGCAGCGCGTGGCCATCGCCCGTGCGCTTGTGAACGATCCGCCCATCCTGCTGGCCGACGAGCCCACGGGGAACCTGGATCCAGACACCTCACTCGTGATTGCGCAGATCCTTGATGCAGCCAATAAGCGCGGAACCACGGTGATGGTGGCCACTCACGACAAGCTGATTGTAGATGAACTTCGCAGGCGCGTGGTGGAGATGGCCTACGGACGGAAGGTGCGTGACGAAGCGGATGGCGTATACCTGCCATCCGGCGAGTGTGCGATGGCAGGCGTGCATGAGCCTCTCTAGCTTCGGCTTCCTGATAGAGGAGGCCTCGCGCAACGTCCGAAGGAACGGACTTATGTCGGCTGCTTCCATCACGACGGTCGCCGTCGCGATGGCCGTGCTCGGCAGCGCCGTGTTTCTGCTTCACCGCGTGCAGCAGTTCATGGATGCCCAGCCGCGCCAGTTTGAGATTGCGGCATTCGTTACGATGGAGACCTCTCGGTCCAAAGCAGCGCAGCTTAAGGCCAAGGTTCAGCGAATCCCAGGCGTCTATCGGGTTAGCCTGGTGCCCCGAGAAGCTGCATTGAGGCAGATGATGGACGAAGATCACAAGGCCGGCACCCGCATCACCGATGCGCTTGTTGGCGCCAATCCTCTGCCGGACCGGCTGGATGTACAGCTTTCGGATCCCAAGGCTACTCGGCGGGTTGCCGCCATTTTGCGCGACAAGGATAAGTTTCCGGCAATCGAGCATGTGCGAGACGATCGCGAGACCCTGGACAAGCTCCTAGCAACCACTCGGCTTATTCGCAATGTAGGGATGGCAGTCGCGCTGCTGTTGTTTCTCGCAACCGCATTTGTGATACAAAACACCATTCGCCTCACGATCTTTGCTCGGCGCAGAGAGATCCGAGTGATGCAGCTTGTGGGAGCGTCGTCCGGCTTCATCCGGATGCCACTCGTCATCGAGGGTGTCTTCTGTGGTCTGGCCGGTTCGATAATTGCATGTGGTTTGGTTCTTCTCGTCATTCGCCAGGTCTCGCAGTTCGCAGGGCGACTCCAGACGCCCTTTGCGTTTACAATGCCTGCGGCTATGAGCCCGTCTGTCATTGTAGGGCTGTTGCTGGCAGCCGGGGCCGCGATGGGATGGGTAAGCAGCACGCTCTCGATTCGTCGCTATCTTCGGAGAGTGTAGCGGGAGTGCCTCGAACGCTAGGTTCACTTGCAGTTTGGGCAATGGTCACCTTGGTTGGATACGGTCCTATTGCTCCCAGCGTGGTGGACGCTCAGAAGCAACGGTCGAAATCGACTGGCAAGCCGCGCAAGTCCTCGTCCCAGCTTCGCAAGGATCTTAGATCGGTGCGCACAAAGATGCAGACCACCAAGACTCGATTGCGAGACACTCGCCGCAAGGAGAAGCGGCTCGTGGACGAGGTCGAGGTCGTTCAGGCGAGACTGACGGACACCGAGAGCCACCTCGAGTCCGCCACGCGGCGAATGCGTCGGCTCGTTGCGGAGCGAAACCACTTGGAGAGGCGCATATCCGACACAGAATTGAGGCTGAATGGCCGACGCGGGCTCCTGGCTCAGCGGCTGAGAGAGAACTACCAGCGCGGCAAGACGAGCTACATCCAGGTCCTCTATCGATCGCGAAGCGTGCAGGACTATCTCTCGCGGTCCTACTATGTGAGCCGTGTCGTGGAGAGCGATGTGGAACTCGTTCAAGGAATAGACACCGACGCCAAGCAGTTGGCTGAGGACAATGCGGACCTCGAAAGGCGGCTCTCCGAGCTGCGCGACACGCGCGAAGAGCTCAAGGACCGAACCGAGAAGTATGAAGGCGACGTGGAGTACAAGCAGGAGCTGCTTTCCGACGTTCGCGACAACAAGGAGAAGCTGCAGCAAGTGCTCGACGAGCTTGAGGCCGCCTCCAGCAGCATTGAGGCCCGCATTCGGGCTATGCAGCTTACCGCTCGCGGTCAGGCCAGGCTCAGGCAGGTCTGGAGCGGCTCCTTCATCCGGCCTGCCGAGGGAGCTGTCACCTCGCCGTTTGGAATGAGATTTCATCCCATCCTCAGGAGAACGCGGCTGCATACTGGCGTGGACATCGGCGCCCGACACGGGGCTAGAATTCGGGCGGCCGCGGCAGGAGAGGTGGTGGTGGCGGGATATGTGAAGGCCTATGGCAACACGGTGATCATCGACCATGGCGGGGGAGTGACCACGCTCTATGGTCACTGCTCGTCGCTTGGCGTCTCCGAGGGACAAACAGTTAAACAGGGAGACGTGATCGCGCGAGTGGGCAGCACAGGCTTGGCTACTGGACCGCATCTGCACTTCGAGGTGAGGCGCAACGGAACGCCTGTCAATCCCTTCTGATGCCCAATGCCCGTAGCCCAATCACGCTTTCATCCAGACCGGATGACATGCCGAGGCGCGGCACGGCAATCGCCGCGATGTTTCTGAGCGCGGTCCTCTTCTCGCTCATGACTCTCTGCACCAAGGCGACCAGCCTGCCAATCGTCGGCACGCCGATACCCGCTTCGGAGGTGACGTTCTTTCGGTTTCTGTTTGGTTTCCTTGCGATGCTGCCGCTGCTCTGGGTGAAGGAGGCGAGGCTTCTCGGGCAAGACCGGATCGGGCTTCTGTGGCGCGGACTGACTGGCGCCCTCGCGGTGTTCGCCTTCTTCGTGAGCCTCAAGACCACCTCGCTGGCCCACGCGGTGATTCTGAACTACACATTTTTGGTCTTTGGACCGGTCCTCGCGGCCATCTTGCTCAAGGAGCGCATTGGCCGCCGCGCAGGAGTTGGCATAGTGGTTGCAGTTGTCGGCATCGTGCTAATCACCAGGCCGGAGTCTGGTCCACTTCGTTCTGGTGACGCTTGGGGGCTGGCGTCTGGGCTGCTGGCCGGACTCTCCATCACCACCGTCCGGCGCCTCCGGCAAACAGAAACCTCGGCGAGCATCCTCTTCTATTTCTCGGCGGTAGGAATACCTGTCGCACTGCTGGGCTGGATTGCACAGCCGCCCGTGTGGCCAACCCCGATGGGTTGGCTGATTCTCTTGGCGGTTGGCGCGCTGAGCATGGGCGCTCAGTTCCTGATGACCTACGGCTACCGGTACGTGCGCACGGCGGAAGGGGTTCTGCTTATGCTGTCGCAGATAGTCTACACCGCCGCGGCGAGCACGCTCGTGTTTGGTGAGCCGCTCACTGTCTCAACGTGGATAGGCGGCGCGCTCGTTGTCTTCGCAGCGGTTCAGATGGCGGTGTCGGCGTATCGAGTGGGCACAAGGCAGTCGGCATGAACTATGCGGAGGCTTCGGATGCATTCCTGCACTCGCTGGAAGCCGCTCGCGGCGCGTCTGAGCACACCGTCCGCGCCTATGCGTCCGATCTCGCCTCGTTTGTTGAGTTCGTCGAAGGGCGACCGGAGGTGGATCGGTCCACCGTACGAGCCTATCTAGCTACCCTGGCGCCGAACGATTATGCGCCCGCCACCGTGGCGCGCAAGCTCGCCGCGCTTCGGAGCTTCTTTCGGTTCCTCGTGCGCAGCGGATATAGAACGGACGACCCGATGCGAGGAATTCGGACGCCTAAGCAGCCGCATCGCCTGCCGAAGTTCCTTCGGGGCGAGGAGGTTCAGGCACTGATGGAGGCGCCCGACAAGAGTCCGGCGGGCCTCCGCGACAGGGCGCTTCTGGAGGTCCTCTATGGTGCGGGGCTGCGTGCATCCGAAGCGATACACCTCGACGTCGGCGATCTGGACCTGTCGTCCGAGCTGCTCCGGGTGCGCCGGGGCAAGGGCGGCAGAGACAGGATGGCGCTGATTGGCCGCATGGCCGTTGATGCGCTCGATGCCTATCTTGCTGAAGGCCGCCGTGTGCTCCTCGAGCGCAATCCGCATGGCAAGGCGGAGGTCGCGCTGTTCCTCAATAAGTACGGCAGCCGCCTTTCCGATCGAGGCGTGCGGCGCACCATCGAGAAGTACATCGACTCTGTCGGCCACCGGCTACATGTTACACCGCACGTTTTGCGCCACTCGTTCGCAACCCACATGCTGCAGAACGGAGCGGACATTCGCGCGGTCCAGGAGCTTCTGGGGCATGCATCGCTTGCCACCACGCAAATCTACACGCACGTCACCACCGAGCACATGCAGCAGGCCTATGGCGAGGCGCACCCTCGGGCTGGAGACGTGTAGTGTCAGCGCGCACTATACACGTGCCTCGCACTGAAGTACGAGGCTGAAGCTGCGAAGTCCGCCTGCGCGGACTGGCGTCGGAGCGCGGGCAGGACGCCCGCGACGGAATCGCCCAACCAGTTCTGGGCCATGAACGCCCAGGCTGAATGACCTTCGGCCAGCAACGGCAAACGGCAACAGGTCGGGACGAATCCCTAGGCGCGGAGGTCAGCGGAACGCTGGCGTACCGCCGGCCATCGTAACGCCCAACCGGTCCTGGGCCGTAAACGCCCAGGCTGGATGACCTTCGGCCGGCAACGGCAAACGGCAACAGGTCGGTACGAATCCCTAGGCGCGGACTGGAGAAGGAGTGCGGGCGTCCCGCCCGCACCGGCAGAATCACACCGACGGCACATGCATGCGGTGATTAGCGCTAGTGGTTCTGTCGAGTTGGTTGGCCGTTCGATTTGTGCGTTTGTTGCGTTCTGTTCGATTCTGTGAGACAATGTCCTTGGAGGCCAATACCATGCCAACATTGAAGGCCAGAACCATTAGGCCGACCGAGAAGGATCGTAAGCTAGCCGCCGAAACGTCTCTGGCGCTGGAGCCGTTGTCCTCGGTCACGCACGAGCTGCGGGTTCAGATCTTGGACGAAGGCTCACCGAATACCGCGCTTGCTCTCCCTGCTTCGGCCGTACGAATGCTGCGCGACATCCTCAAGGAGATGGCAAAGGGCAATGCGATAACGCTCGTGCCTACCGATGCGATGCTCACGACTCAGGAAGCGGCTGAGATTCTGAACGTCTCCCGGCCCTTCCTTGTCCATCTACTAGAGCTTGGACGAATCCCGTACCAGAGACTTGGAAGCCATCGGCGCGTGCGCTTCGTTGACTTGATGACGTTCAAGACGAAGGCTGATGAAGGACGCGAAGCAGCCATGCGGCAATTGACCGAGGAAGCGCAAGAGCTGAAGCTGGGCTACTGAGTTGCCCCGCCGCATCGCGCTCTACGACTCTTGCGTCCTGTATCCGGCGCCACTCAGGGACTTGCTTGTTCGGCTTGCCGGCGCGGGACTCGTTCAGGCGCGATGGACTGACGAGATACACGAGGAGTGGATCCGCAGCGTACTTGAGTCGCGTCCCGACCTTAGCCGCGAGCGCCTGGAGCGCACGCGCGACTTGATGAACGAGCACATCCTTGGCAGCGTCGTGATCGGCTACGAGCGGCACATCTCCTCCATCGTGCTTCCGGATGCGGATGATCGGCACGTTGCCGCCGCAGCAATTGAAGCTCGCGCCGAAGTCATCGTCACCGTAAACCTCCGCGACTTTCCGGATACAGTGCTGAGCGGCCACGGCATCCGCGCTGTGCATCCGGATGATCTCGTTCGGCAGCTACTCGATGAGGATGAGGAGACGGTATGTGCGGTAGTTCGTAGACAGCGGCTCGACCTCACGAACCCGCCGCAGACCATCGACCAGTTGCTAGACACACTTGCGAAACAGGGATTGGTCAATGCGGTGACCAGGCTAAGGCAGTTTGCAGAGTTTTGCCGATGGGTTGCTTCGAATTGGAGGTTCAACCCGTCGATCGCCTGGGATTACAGTGCTCGGTCTCAACTCTGCGAAACCTACCGTCCAGGCTGCATGACCTTCGGCCGGAACCGGCAGAAGGCAACAGGTCGGGACGATTGCACAGGTGCGGAGCGCGGGCGTCCCGCCCGCCACGGAAGCGTTACAAGAGCTGCGCGTTCACTCTTCCGATAATCCTGGGCCGTAAACGCCCAGGCTGGATGACCTTCGGCCGGCAACGGCAAACGGCAACGGGTCGGTACGACTCCATAGGCGCGGAGCGCGGGCGTCCCGCCCGCCCCGGAACCGCCCAACCGGTGAAGGAAGGGCGACCACACGGGTCGACCATCCGGCTGCCGAGAGGGCGTGCGTAGGGCTGCGGGGCTTGCCCCGCCCGTGGCTGACGATTGGGTTGCGTCGAATGTGCCCTGCGTCCGCACGACTACCGGATACCGCCATGCGCGCGTGGCAGGCGCGAACAGTTGAACATCCGGGAATTCTCGCCCGCATCCAAGCGTAGAGATAGGGGAAGTTAGCCCAGAGGCTTCCGGCCCGTGGCACGAGTTTCGGGCATCTTTACCGGCAAGATGGCAGAGCTGGCCGCCGATAATCTACTCTGGAACACGCCGGCCACGCAGATCGTCCTAGTCTCACAAGGTTTCAACGGGGCTCCACCAAATTCATACGGGGAGGTGTCGTGATGCGTCAGAACGACGGTGCAGCGCAGCGGTTCCACCTCGACGTTGAGGCAGCGTACAATAGGGATGAGATGGAGGTTCCGGAATGGACCCTGCCTCGGCATCCCCGAATTCAGGACCTCATAGGCCACCCCAAGCTGGTCGCGAGGATGGCTGAGCAAGACTGCGAGAGCGTTCTGCTCGATCTCTATGTCGCGAGGCGCTGCTGGATGCAATAGGCCCAGAGCTTGGCATCAGCCGAATACCGACCTATTCAGAGGACTTCGCCCACTCAAAGTGGAACAGGGCGAGGTCCTTTGCGGCGTTAAGAGGGAGACCCAAACGTAGTGAGATCTACAACGATTGTGGCGGTTCGGCGCGGCGACTGCGTTGCCATAGCTGGAGACGGCCAGGTGACGATGAACGACATCATCGTCAAGCACACGGCTCGCAAGATACGAAGGATGTACAACAACCGCGTGCTGGCGGGCTTTGCCGGCAGCGTGGCCGATGCACAGGCTTTGGCGGATAGATTCGAATCGAAGCTCGAGGCCGCCGGTGGCAACCTCACGCGGGCTGCCATCGACTTTGCGAGGGACTGGCGCACGGATCGCGTGCTTCGAAGGCTGGAGGCCTTAATGATTGTGGCGGATTCCGAGAAGCTCTACCTGCTCTCCGGCGATGGCAACGTGATCGAGCCGGACGACGGAGTCGCCGCGATAGGATCCGGAGGACCCTACGCGCAGGCTGCCGCCCGTGCGCTGGTGGCAAATACCGATCTCCCCCCGAGACGCATCGTGGAAGAGGCGATGCGCATCGCCTCCGAGACCTGCGTCTACACGAACGACAAGATCATTGTGGACGAACTGCCCTAGCCCCAATACCGTTCAGATTGTAGAATCCGCTCGTCCTGAGCGCGCACCCGCTCATCCTGAGCCTGCCACAGCCTCACCGTGGCAGAGTCGAAGGACCGTATCAAGGCGCAGTCGAAGAATGCACCATCAAGCGTTTGACCGAACAGAAGTGGCCTTTGCATAAGCAATTCATGTCTAGCCTCCTATTGTTGGCGCCGCTAAGTATGCGTCGGAATGCGATGCGGACATGCCACGCTTAGAGGTTCGCGTTCCGCTCGAGTACGAGCTAGACCAGATGCTTCAGGTTATGTGCGATGCGTTCGACCTCCCCTTTGATGCGGCGAAGACAGTCTTTTACACCGACCCCTGTTTCGACATCACCCACAAGCGAGTGCTGCTGGCAGAGGGGCGGATAGTCTCCTGCCTCACGCTCGTGCCTGCGCGCATGAGGATAGGCGCCGATGCGCTTCCAATTGTTGGTGTCGCGGGAGTTGCCACCAGTCCGGAACTGCAGGGTCAGGGTCTGGCGTCGCACTTGCTGAAGCAGACGATGGAGTCGCTCCAGGACGGACCCTATGCGGCCGCGATACTGGTCACCTCGTCTCCCTCGCTCTACAAACGGTTGGGTTGGACGGTTGTTGGCTGCGACACGAGGTTCTGGGTACAAGCTGACGCCCTTGGACACAAGCCAGCAAGGCCGCGCGTGCGTCGGGCAACGGAGAAGGACTGGCCCCGGATAGAGGAGATACACTCACGAACTCTTGGGCTGCACCACGGCGCGCTCATTCGCGACCGCATGCGGTGGGACTACGTGCGCAGATTTGTCCAGACAGTGTTGGTGTGCCGTGATGCCACGGTGAGCGGATATGCTTTCCTGCAGCATGATGAGGCTGCGCCTCTCTGCAGAGTGCTGGAGGCGGAGGCACAGAGCCCGCGCGCCCTCTGTGATCTACTTCGTGCAGCAGCCGAGGCCACAGGAGCGGAAGTTCTGGAGGTTCCAGAAGCACCTGGCCGCATAGATTCCCTAGAATCGATGGGCATCCCTTGCGACCACGTGCAGGAGGCGCCAGTGACCGTGCTCGCAATAGTGCTTCGAGAGGAGCATGGAGCAGCACTCCGGCAGGCCGAGCTCGCGCTCAGCCCTGCGGACCACTTCTAGCTAGTCTTAGCCTGCCTGGACTGGCGCACCACCGCTGGCGTTCAGCGAAACTAGCAACTGCTCGGACGATCTCGAAATGTCGGCAACGGCGCGTTCGAACGCCTCTGCGTTGGCTCTGGATGGGGCGTTGTATCCGCTAATCTTGCGGACGAATTGCAGCGCGGCCGCCCGGATCTCTTCGGGCGAAGGTTCGCTCTCGGCGCGGCGCAGCTTCTTGATGCTTCGGCACATTTGGCAGGTAAGTCCCTTTCACTAGACCCAGCGAGTGCAGCAGGGCGTCCCGATTGCTTTGGAAACAAGCCCGTGGGCTTGGAGCAACCGGGACACCCCTGCGAGTGGGTGCGCTACTCTTCTAGCAGTCCTGCCTTTACCAGCGCTTTGCGGATCTCGTCGACGGTTGTGGTCGCCTTGAGTTTGAATGGCGCGAGCCCCGTCACATCGGGAGCGACCTTGGAGGCATGTGGGGTTTTGGCCGATTCCACCGCCGCGATCACTTGACTGATCTTCGTCTTTCCTGTCAACTCAATCACCGCAAATGTCGTTCCGGCATCGCCGGTGCCCTTCTTCGGAGCAGTGACGACTTTCACTCCATCGACTGCTGAGAGCGAGCTAGCCAACTGGCCAGCGCATCCGCCTCAGAGGGCACCATCCATAATAACGGTGAACGTCTTGGCCTTTGGCTCCTGGGCAAGCGAAACGCTTGAGATCAGGAGGCCTGCTGCGAGCAGCGCGCAGAGCCCTTTCATTGAATCTCTCCTTCCTTCCGGTTCTGGTTCTCTCGGGAATGAGCTGAACCAAGGTATGGTTTCGACGCCGACAGTCAGGTTCCTGCTTTTGGAACTGGGTCCTTAGCGTGCTCCGAGAACTTCACTGGCGCCAAGCGCTGCAGCGCCAGAGGACCCGCGCCTTTGTCCGCGGGGATCCACATGCCTTCTACCTCGACCAGCTTACCCACATTCTGTTCCAGCAGCTTGATTGCCTCGGTTGCAGTGGCCGCCGCAGCCTTGTCCTTCAAGCCAGTGGCCGAGAGCAGAAGCCGAATGGGAGGCTTCATCTCGGGTAGGGTCAGCACCAAACGATCACCATCCCGCTCCACCGTGCCAACAACGGTTAGCCGTACCTCCTCCTTGCGCGCGCCATAGCCCGCATCCGCGATCTGCTTTGCAAACTTCGGTGGGTCGATCCAGCTTACAGACTTCAGGCTGATTACAATGCGCACCGGCTTGTCCGTGATGAGTTGTGTCTTCTCAACGCCTTCCAGGCGTTTCAGCCCCTTGTCGAGGCTGTAGGCTCAGGTGGGGCAGGTGGCTCCGTTGACTCCCAGCACTGCTTGCCTTAGCTGGGTCCTGCCAATGATGGGCAGAACCAGCAGGGCGCAGGTGAGCATGAATGCGAAGAGGAATCGGTTCATAGCAGCATCTCCCATCCTGCGCGTATCTGCAGGTCGCTTCGAAGTTGAGTACCGGCCACATGCTGGTGAAGAGGCACGAGAATGCCGATCCGGGTCTGGGTCTGCCCTTGGGTTCGGATGAACGTCGCCTGCAGGCCGATGGATGTGTATCCGCTGTTTGGGTCCGAGGCGCCGGCAGCTCTATCCTTGCCGGACATCTCCAGGTGAGGCCCCAGCGCGAGAAGCAATCCTTCGTCCTGTGGCCTGAGTGCCCGCCGAACCCAGTAGCCGTATGCCGCGTCCGCCATCAGGCTGTCGCCTCGGCGGTATTTCCCCGACGGAGCATCCGTGCGGAACATGACCGATGCCCAGGTGGTGTCTGCAAGCCGCTCATAGGCAACCGCATAGCCGAGGCTCAATCCGAACCGCCCCGAACCCGGCTGGTCGGACGGCGCCAGCAGCGATCCGTCCGGCATGCGCCCTCCTCGCTCACCCGTGGGAAGCTGCAGGCCGACCGTTGCGCTCTGGTGGAACTTCCAGTCTGGTCCGAAGCGCTGTTCGAACCGCGTTTTGGCGCTTAGCACCAGGTCGCCTGTTCCGGAAACGGTTGAACTTCGCAGCGAACCGGCAATGCGCTGTTGGCTTGCGACCTGCGCGAAGGGTACTTCCAGCTTGACGTTCAGCCAGGTTTCGGGCGCATAGGCGAGCGAGACGAGGCTGTCCAGGCGCGACCGTCGCAGACTGTCCGGGTTATGGAGTCTGCGGCTGCCGCCGAGCAGCACCGATGCATTGTCGTAGCCAAAGCGAATCTCGGGATGAAACACCCCGAAGGCGAACGTTTGGGGCGATTCGCCCCAGAGCGGTTCGTGGGCGAGTGCTGCCGCTGGACCAAATGCGGCAAGCCAGAGGGCCACGGCAGTCTGCCACGCGTTGATCTGATGAGTCATGGAATCTCCTAGATGTGAGTGCATGCGGGCTTGGCGCAGGCGTGCCAAACCATCAGAGGTGCAATCGGACGGATCTAGGAGAGCGAGGGAGGCGCGCGTGCGCCAGTGGCTCCAGGGGGCTGCGGAGGGACAAAGGGGATGTCGGCACAAGTGTGCTCTTCTGAACCCAATGGAGTCGGAAGAGGCGGCAGTTCCGACAAGCACGCCGAGTGGTCGATAGAGGGAGCGTAAACGTCGGCTGTGCGAGACTGAGTTGGAGCCGTAACGCGGGGAACACATACCGGCGATGTGCAGCCCACGCCGCTCCCGCGCGTCGGTTGAACGGCAGAGTCGAGCTTGCAGCGAGGACAGGCCGGAGCCTTCACGTTGTCCTTGGGAACTACGCCATGCGCCATTCGGCAGTCTGCCGGGCACGGCGTGCCGTCAGTACACTGCCATCGGACGGTCGTAGCCGCGGTCGAACTGCAAGTCGCGATTGCGACGAGCAGGGCGAACCACCTAGCGGCAAAAGACCGATGTGATCTCATGGTTTCATTATCGGCTTACGTGGTTTGAAAGTTCCCGAAGGCTAATACTGCGCAACTTCAGGGTCGATCTCGTCCGACCATGCCAAGACACCGCCCTTCAGGTTCTTCAGCTCTGTATACCCTTGCGTGCGCAGGTACTCGAGGATATCCATCGAGCGCTGGCCGGACCTGCATTGCAGTATCACCTCGCGGTCCCTGGGAATCTCATTGAGGCGGTTCGGAACTTCGTTCATCGGGATGAGAATCGTGTCCGGGATATTAGCAATCTCACGCTCGTAGGGTTCGCGAACATCCAGTACGAAGGGCTTCTCGCCACGGTCCATGCTCGCCTTGAGCTCCACGACCGACATCTCCCACTTGGACAAACTTTGGCCGGGAGCTTCCACGGAGGGCGGCAAAATGCCGCAGAACTGCTCGTAGTCGATCAGCTCCGTGATGGTGGGGTTATCGCCGCAGAGCGGGCAGCTTGGGTCCTTGCGCAGCTTCAGCTCTCTCCAGCTCATCTTGAGCGCATTAAAGAGCAGCAGCCTGCCGACCAGCGGGTCGCCGATACCCAGGATGAGCTTGATGGCTTCCGTGGCCTGGATGATGCCGATCTCGCCGGGAAGGATGCCCAAGACGCCTCCCTCTGCACACGACGGCACCATGCCGGGAGGTGGCGGCTCGGGATAAAGACAGCGGTAGCACGGGCCCTTTTCAGCCCAGAATACGCTGGCCTGACCCTCGAACCGGAAAATCGAGCCATAGACGTTCGGCTTGCCCATCAGCACGCAGGCGTCGTTCACCAGGTAGCGCGTGGGGAAGTTGTCTGTGCCGTCTATGACGATGTCGAAGTCCTTGACGATGTCCAGGGCATTCTCGGAGGTGAAGCGCTCCTCGAATCCAATGACGTTGACGAACGGATTGATGCTCTTCAGCGAGTCTATGGCAGAGTGCAGCTTCAGGCGGCCCACATCCTCGGTGCCGTGGATAATTTGGCGCTGCAAGTTCGTGTAGTCCACCACATCGAAGTCGACGATGCCGATAGTGCCCACTCCAGCCGCTGCGAGATACATCGTCAGAGGCGATCCCAGCCCTCCAGCTCCGATGCAAAGCACCCTCGCGGCCTTCAGCTTCTTCTGTCCGGCGACTGCCACCTCGGGCATGATGAGATGGCGGCTGTATCGAAGCATTTCCTCTTTGCTGAGGGTGACCGACTCAAAGTCGTCGCGGAGCACCCCAACACCGCCGGCAATGCTGGGCACGATGGTTACCTCGGCGCCTTCGGCGAGCACGGTGGCTATGCCGTCCAGGTGGCGCATGTCTTCCGTGCCCACATAGACGTTCACGTAGTGGCGCAACTCGCCATCCGCTCCGAACAGGTGCCGCTTTATCTCCGGGTGGCCGTCGGCGAGCTGCTCAAGGGCCTCTTTGACCGTGGCGGCCTGAACTTCTATCTCATCTACGCCGTCTGCGTAGCGCAGTAAAGCAGTGGGAATCAGCAGTTTTACCGGCATTTGGGCTCTCTCCTCGTCCTACGGACTCTGGCGGCAGATGGACAGCGTCCATTCTGGATCTGTCGTGTTCAGTTTACCTGTGAGTAGGCACCGGCAGGGTGGGGCAAGCCCCACCCGGAGATCAGGACTGAATCTCCTCCGCGTCGAAGGCGAGGCCGCCCTCGGCGAGGGTCCAGCTCGTCATGTCGGCAGGCTCGCCCTTCATCACCGAGACAATCACGTAGCTATAGTACGGCCAGGCATGTTCGCGGTCATACTCGCTAGGCCGTGCGGGATGGTCCGGGTGCGAATGGTAGAATCCAAGCACGTTGAGGCTCTTTGCTCGAGCCTCGCGTTCGATCAGAAACATATCGCGAGCCGAAATCAGGAATCTGCGCTCATGTCCGTCCTCATGGACATTCTCCACTGGGCGCAGCTCAGTGATTTCTTTCAGACCACCAACTTCGGTTCCCAGCATCGCGCCGCAGCACTCATATGGATAGTCAGCGCGGGCATGGTCGCGAATGCCGCTGAGCAGCTCGTCAGATAGCCGGATCACCGGTCTCCTCCTCCCAGAACCTGTCCGACAGATAGCGGTCGCCATTGTCGCAGAAGATCGTCACGATAACGCCCTCGTCCAGAGTCTCAGCCAACTTCAGTGACGCCACCAGGTTCGCAGCGGACGAGATGCCCACAAGCACTCCCTCCTCCCGCGCGAGGCGCTTCACCATGGTGTGCGCATCCTCCGTGCCCACCTCCAATGCGCTGTCGGCAAGGGACGGTTCGTAGATGCCGGGAACAATTGCCGTCTCCATGTGCTTCATGCCCTCAAGGCCGTGAAACGGCGAATCGGGCTGCATCGAAACGAGCTTTACGTGAGGAGCGACATGCCTCAGGTACCGGCCCACTCCCATGAACGTCCCGCTGGTGCCGAGGCCGGCAACAAAGTGCGTGATGCGCCCGCCGGTTTGTCGCCAGATTTCGAGTCCTGTCGACGCATAGTGCGCCTGCCAGTTGGCAGGATTATTGTACTGGTCCGCGTAGAAGTATCTATCCGGATTCGCGGCAAAGAGTTCCCGTGCCTTCAGAATAGCGCCGTCGGAGCTCTGCCTGGGGTCCGTGAGGACAAGCTCCGCGCCGAAAGCGCGCAGAAGGCTCTTGCGCTCCTCGTTGGCGTTCAACGGAAGGCACAGAGTAACCCGGTACCCGCAGGCTGCGCCGATCATTGCATAGGCGATGCCGGTGTTGCCGCTTGTGGCGTCCAGGATGGTCTTGTCCGGAGTCAGCCTGCCGGAGCGCTCGGCCTCCTGGATAATGTTCCACGCGGGACGATCCTTGATAGAGCCGCCGGGGTTGTACCACTCGGCCTTCGCGAGAATCTCGACGCGCGGATTGGCGGGCACGATCTTGCGCAGTTTCAGAAGCGGGGTGTTGCCGATCAGCTCAACGATCGAGAGCTCAGCCGTGCGCACGCTCGGCGGGCTCAGCTTGGGTTCCGGCAGTGTCATCGCGGTCATTCCTGACCAAAAGTATAGCATTTGTCAGGAACGGGCAGGGGCTCAACACCCATTGACAGTCAACCCGTACCGGCACGCCTAAGATCGCGTCGTGCAGTCAGGGCCGGAGATATGGTTCCCCGCAATCGCATTCGTCGCGACACCCCGAGTTCGCCGGCAAGGTCTAGCTCCTCCTGCGATGTAGGATCGGAACGGCGCTCGAGTGATGCGCCGGATGGAACCAGAAAACCGGTAAGATACCAGCGCGAGGGCGGCTCGGGCACCAGTTCGCGGGCAAACGCATGGTCGTTGTTCGGACCCACCAGGTCGATCCGAAGAGCATCGGCCAACTCTCTGCGGACAGACTCCGAAGTTACAGAACTCATGTGCGTGCCTTTCTTGCGGGCCGTCCCACGTGGTTAGCGGTGACGAGACATACTGACGAGCTGCAGCCTACAGTTCGACTTCCCACAAACGAGCCTCTGGATTCCAGCCCAGGCTCAGCGGCTTTTGTTGTCGGCACGCGAGGTGAACCGGACACAGGAATCCTTGAATCGTGGCGACCAATTCCGCAAACTCTTCCGGAACCTCCATCGCTGCCACGCCGAGAGACCTGCGGAATGCCACCCACTGCGTCTGCTTGCCAGGGATCAGCCGAAACGCCGGCGCCAAAGTCGCCTCGCTTTCGTGAAATGCAGTTGCACGCCTCTCGAAGGTCCTCCGGATCGCTTCTCCCAGCAGCCGGCCATCGAACTCCGTTGTAGTGGCGAATCGATAGAGATCGTAGAAGTCTTTCATGCGGCTATTCGTCGGTCCCAGCTTAACCATCGCCTGGAACTTCTCGGCGACGGTCGTTACGTCATTGTACGCCCGAAGTTGAGCCATCGGCATGCCCGGCAGGAGTGAGGGCACCTGGAGGGATTCGGGCGACGGTGTAACCGCATCACCAAAGCCTATATCGACCTGAATCCGCTCGCGTGCCGTGCCCAGATACGCGGTCAGAGTTACGCGGATCCCGCCATATTCCGCTCCCTCTATGATCGCGACTGCCTGCACGGTCTCCGGATCGAAACGGGCGGCATCTTCGGCATCAACTTCCACCATGCAAATCTCACGGAAAATCGCCGCGAGCCGTTCCGGGTCGGATGCGCCGCTGCCCAGTAGGTCGATGTCGCGGGTTGCGCGTGCCCAGCTTGTGCTGCGGGCAACCAACCGGAAGGCACCCTTCAAGATGAACTCGTCCTGAAAGGGTGACTGAGCCAGCCGCCAGAGAAACCTCTCCCCCAGGAAACGGCGCAGCAGCGTGTTGTAGGGCACGCCCTGACCGCGAGCGAGATTGAGCAGGCGGTCCCGAACCGACATAGCCCGCGCAGCGGCTGTTTGCGGTCGATCCTCCTGATCACCACCATGGTCAGCCATCCATGGCCTCCACATAAGGGCGCAGGCGGCGCTCGACCCTGCACGCCTGCGCCACTTCCATTAGGCGGCTCCGATTTGCTTCCGGCGACCCCAGATAGCGGCGAAGAGCAGCCAGTGTAATGTCCAGCCCTACAATCTCCGGCAGCCGGAGGCAGTCACAGAGAGTCTTCTCGGGCGAGTATATCCGGACCGATCGTCCGCCGATCTCCTCCCGACAGATCTCCATGTCGAACAGCCGAGATCGAAAACGGACAAACCGTACCGGGGGTTCGATAACCTTCGGCGCCCACCCACCCATGAGAATTGCGATGAACACTGCCTCCGGGTTGGCGTCCGTGAGGCCGTAGTAGTCCAGAGCGGATATCAGACAGATCACGCCATCCGGCACGGCGAGAGCCGCCTGCAGCAGCGCGGCATGTTCCTCGGCGAGCGAGTCCGGGAGCTGATAGAGTCCCGCCTTAATCCGAATGAGACGACCTTCCCGCCACAGGGCGGTGAGTGTGGACGCTCGGATTCCCTCGCGCGCCAGGTCACCCGTGCGAGCGAGCCCGCCGCGTCGGCGCAGCGCCTCCAGCGCCTCGTGGGCTGGGTCCTCCGATCGTATTCGATTGTATGCTGAACTCATATATCAGAGTATAGTGGTGATATAGGATTTCGTCAAGCCTGCGCCAACTCCAGTGTAACTGCTCAGCGAATTTGTCATTTAGTTGCTCGGCGACTTTGTCCAGGTGTGGTTCATCCTTGATGCGCGGCGTCAATCGTGAGGATCTACGCGACCACTCTTTGGCGCTACTCCACGCTTACCGTGGTTATCGTGTCGCCCTTCCGGAGGGCGAGCACAGCTTCCAATCCCTCGTTCACCTTGCCGAATGCTGCATAGCCAAACCCATCCTGGGCATTCTCGGCATCCAGGAACGTGGCTGGGGCCAGCGTGAAGTAGAACTGGCAGGAGGCCGAATCCGGCTCTGGCGAACGCGCCATGGCCACCGTGCCCGCGGTGTCGTGCTTGAACTTGCCCTTCGTCTCGAGTTTGATCTGCTTGCCTGCGTTTCCGGTGCCGGTACCCTGCGGACAGCCGCCCTGAATGACGAAACCTGATACGTAGCGGTGGAACTTGAGCCCGTTATAGAATCCGCTCTCCGCCAATGCGATGAAGTTTGCGGTGGTGATAGGCGCGCCTGCTTCATCCAGCTCGAAGCGAATGGTTCCCTTGCTCGTCTCTACAACGGCTGTGCGGTTTGACATGTGAATGGAAGTCCCCTTGTATTATTCATCTTCGATGATCTCGACATCAACCTCTACCCTTAGCGACCGCACAAGCGGAGCGGGCCACACAAAGCGCTCCTTCGGCCGATGCATTCTGAGGAGCAGCGGTTCGCGATAGCGGTTGTGGAGGCAGAGGGAGTTCGGTCCCAGCGTTTCGGCGAGGCTAATCGCATCGAGCTTGCGCTGTGGGTTCGCCTTTCCAACCAAGCAGTGTCGATCAACCTGATTGTAGGACCGGCAGGTATGGCACGTGATGCCCAAATCGCGTACACGCATTGTACCCGCCGCGGTCTAGTGGCCCGCGTCGAATGCGTCGTTCTGCCGAACGGTGAAGTAGCTTACCAGCGAGAGGACGCTCAAAGAGGCCAGCCACATGAGGCCCACTTGACCGTTGTCGGACACATGCAGGTGGCCAATTGCCCAGATGAAGATGATTACAGACCAAACCAGGGCGGATCCAAGCGTCATCGTCCAGAAGAGGGGCTTGCAGAAGTAGTGCCGCAGCACGATGAATATGCCTGGCGCGCAGGCCACCACCCCAGTCCAGAAGTAGTCCGATAGCGTCGTGTCGGCTTCATCAGTCGCCTTCACGAGAAACCGACCGCAGTATATCGCAGCGAATCCGAGAAGTATCCAGACACTGCCCAGTAGGTCGAACGGCCAGTAGCGCGGGAGCTTCTGGATCTCTGGGACAGAATCAGCCTCCACCACCTCCAGGGTCGTTTTGCACTTTCGGCAGTCAACGGCGTTCTCGTCGTTCTGCTGGCCGCAGCTCTTGCAGAAGGTGAGGCGCATTACCGGACCCGTGAGCGTGGTGGAGAGGGTCGACTTGCCAATCTCCGCCGCGATGATTTGGCCCTGCTCCTCTGGAGCTTCAATCTCTATCGTCTCGCCCGTGAGCGTGCGCATCAGCCTCTTGGTTCGAGATTCCACCACAGGCGCGGGAGGAGCAGGCGCGAGGTCGCTAAAGTTGATGAGCTCGTCAAATTGGTTCGGTGCATCTGCGTTTGGCTGCAACTCCGGCTTGTCAGGACCATCAAGCCTGCCGCCGCACTGCCAGCAGGTCTGCTCCGCTCCCAGGCAATCGGCGGAGCAAGACGGGCACGCTCTCCTCTCAAGGTTAAGCATTGGGTTCGCTCGTCGAAAGTCGCGGTCTATCGAGGTTCATAAGTGTAGTATTCACTTCGGCGGCCCGCAGTTACCCAGTGTCGCATCACTTCACCCGCACGAAGGGCAGCATCGCTGCCAGCTTCTTCTCGCCGATGCCGCTGACGTCAGTAAGCTGCTCCGGCGCGGTAAATGGGCCGTTCTGCTTTCGGTGCGCCAGTATCCGGGCTGCAGTTGCTGGTCCAATTCCAGGCAGTCGCTGCAGGTCGGCCTCTCCAGCGGAGTTGATGTTGATGGTTCCTTGCCCAGGCGTGGTGAACTTCCCGCCTGCCGCAGCACTTGCTGGGCTAGATGGGTTGGATGCGCCTTTGCCAAACGAGCCCACGCCACTCGACGCAGAATCCACCGCCCCTCCCGGCTGCTCCTCCTTGGTGGGGAAATAGAGCTGCGCGCCGTCCTCCACCTTCGCGGCAAGGTTCACTGCATCAAGATTTGCCTGGGCCTTGGCGCCGCCCGCCGCCTTGAGCGCATCCTCGTTGCGAGCGCCGGGTTTGAGGCGATAAACACCCGGCTTCATGACTGCACCTGCGATGTGAACCGCAATCTCTGCGGGAGCTTCACCACCAGGCGAGCTCTTCTCAGCAGAAGTCGGCGGCGAAGGCGCGGCTGCGGTGGTCGTTGCGGCGGGCAGGGCTCGGCCCGTGATGCGGAGCCCGCTCTCAGCCCTGCGACCAACGGAAACGAAGTAGAGCAGTCCGCCGGCTATGCCGACAAACAGCAAGGCGGCAAGAGCGGCCGCGGAGCGCGAGCTGGGAACCTGCACGATCCTACCTATCGCTTTCCAGCACCGCGTACAGCTTGAAGTCCCACCATGCGCCCTTGATGAATCGAGAGCCTCTCATTACGCCTTCGTACTGCATTCCAATCTTCTCCATTACGCGCGCGGACGCCGTGTTCTTGACGTGGCAGCGGGCAAAGATGCGATGCAGGCAAAGTTCGCCGAAGCCGAACTCCAACAATCTGGTTGCAGCTTCGGGGATTATTCCCTGCCCCCACATATCCCGTCGCAAGCAGTAGCCCAGCTCCGCCTCCTTGTGGTCGACCGAGCGGATGTAGATGCCACAGCCTCCGATAAGTTCGTTAGTCTCGCGAAGGATTATCGCCGAATCAAACTCAAGGCGTGGCGTCTCGCGCGCAGTCGCTTGAGCCCTATTGAGGAAGAACAGTGTCTGTCGCGGCGAGTTTGGTCCCCACTTCATATAGCGAGTCGTACGCCTGTCCTTCGCGTAGCTCTGGACTGCAACTGCGTCAGCGGTTTCGAAGGGTCGAAGAATCAGCCGGGCAGTCTCCAAGTTCATGATCGCCATTATACTTGCGACAGTTCCGACAGTAAAGAGCAGCCTTGTCCGCCTACACAGGACTCGCTGCCGAATCGCCGGCGACATAGCCGGTAGAGAAGGCTGCCTGCAGGTTGTACCCGCCCACTGGACCTGCGATGTCCAGCACCTCTCCGCACAGGAAGAGGCCCCGTATCCGTCGCGATTCCATCGTTCGCGGGTCCACCTCGTCTAGCGAGACACCACCCGCCACTACCTCGCCTTTCTCGATTGGGACTTGGTGTACCCGTCCGAGCGGGTAAGCCTTGAGGACCTCGACGAGCCTGCTGCGCGCAGACCGCTCCAGATAGGCTCCGGCAGTGTCCGGCGAAACGCCCGCGTACTCAAGCACACTTTCAACCATTCGGGCCGCGACAACTCCGTCTACTAGACCAGCAAGCCTCTTGCGCGGATTGAGGCTGCACCAGGTCTTGATGCGTTCGTTCAGCGCTTCGAACGTTTCATCCGGCACGAGGTCCGCGACGACATGTATCGGTCCTGCATCAAGCGCCTCCGCAACCTCTCGGGTTATTCCCAAAACAGTTGGACCCGAGATGCCCTTGTGGGTGAAGAGCATATCGCCCCTCCAGCGGGCCACCACATGCTTGGCGTTACGCGCCTTCAGAAGAATGTCGCGAAGAGAGATGCCTGCCCAGCCGGCAGCGGGAACCGGGTCGAGGATCAGTGGGGCAAGCGCGGGACGGACGCGCACCACGGTGTGGCCCATCTCCCGTGCCCACTTGAACCCGTCGCCGGTGGTGCCTGTTGCCGGATAGGAACTTCCGCCGACCGCGATGATGACGCGGTCCGCGGTCAGTTCCCCTCCCGCATGCTTTACTCCCGACACTCGCCCTTCTGCACTGCATATTGCTGAGACTGGGTTCGACGTCCAGACACTCACGCCCGTCTCAGAGAGTAATGTGGACAGGGCCGCCACCACGTCCTTCGCCGTGCCGTTTGTCGGAAAGATGCGGCCATCCGGCCGGGTGTAGACCTCCAGCCCTTGCCGGCACACGAGCTGCAGCACATCGTCCTTGGTAAACCGGTACATCGACGGACGCAGAAACCTCGCCTCATTGGGCCGAAACGCTTTAAGCGTCTCTTCCACTGAGGCGTCATGGGTGATATTGCACTTTCCGCCGCCGGAGATGAGGATCTTGATGCCAAGCCGCTCGTTCTTCTCGATGAGCGTCACTTCGGCGCCGAGCGAGGCAGCCCGCCATGCCGCGATGATTCCTGCGGCGCCGCCGCCGATCACAATGACCTTCTGTTTGGAGGCCTGCTGCGCCTGCAGATCGGCGCCGGTCAGCGGGTCGCCTTCTCCACGCCCAAAGTGGTGAGCAGAAATGCGTAGTCTGTCGCGGTCTCCTTGTACTTGTCGTAACGTCCCGAAGAGCCTCCGTGGCCTGCATTCATGTTGCACAGGAAGAGAAGGGGGTTCGGGTCGGCTCTCATCGTTCGCATCTTGGCGACGTACTTCGCAGGTTCGTGAAACAGCACCTGACTGTCATTGAGAGAGGTGCGCACCAGCATGGCCGGATACGATTTGTCCTCAAGATTGTCATAGGGGCTGTACTCAGCGATCCACTCGTACTGCTCCTTTACCTTGGGGTTGCCCCACTCCAGGAACTCGCCCACGGTGAGCGGAAGGCTCTCATCCAGCATGGTGTTGATCACATCGACGAAGGGAACATAGAGCAGTGCGGCTTTTACGAGATCGGGCCGCAAATTGAGCACGGCACCCATCAGTAGGCCTCCGGCGCTGCCTCCCTCCATGCACATCTTCTCGTGACTCGAGTAGCCTTTCTCCACAAGGAAGTCCGCGCAGGCGATGAAGTCTGTAAACGTGTTCATCTTGTGTTTCATCTTGCCTTGGTCGTGCCACTCCTCGCCCATCTCGCCGCCGCCCCGCACATAGGCCTCAGCGATGATGAAGCCGCGATCAAGGAGGCTCAGGCGAGGAGAGCCGAATGTCGGCGAGCTTGGAATTCCATACGAGCCGTAGCCATCCAGCCGCAGCGGCGTGTTCGGTCCCGGCTTGGTTGTCTTCTTGTAGGTGATCGCGAGAGGGATTCTAGTGCCGTCCTTTGCAGTGGCCCAAAGAAGCTCCGACTTGTACTTAGCTGGGTCATACCCGCCGCGCACGTCCTCGCGCTTGAGGAGGGTCTTCTTGTGCGAAGCCAGGTCATACTCCATCACCGAGGCGGGGGTAGTGTACGACATGTAGGTAAACCGCAGCTTCTTGCTTGCACTGTCCGGGTTACCGCCCTCGAACACCGAGTAGATTGCCTCAGGCATCTTTACGGAATGCGACTTGCCGCTCTTCAAATTCGTCACCAGTATCTTGGGTACCGCGCTTTCCCTGCGAAAAAGCACTAGATGAGAGCTAAGGAAGAGCATCTGCTCGATTTTCGCGCCTCTGACCTCTGGGACCAATTCGGTCCAGTTCGCCTCTCGAAAGTCGGATGCGGGAGCACGCATCACTTTGAAGTCCTTGGCGTCTCTGTTGTCCCGAATGTAGAAGATGCCTCCGGCATGATCGACGTAGTATTCGCGGTCAGTCTTGCGTGCTGCAATCAGCTTGGGTTTATCCTCTGGGCTGGAGCTTGAGATGAACCTCACTTCCGAAGTCTCGGAGCTTCCAGAGGTAAGAAAGAGTACCTTTCGGTCGGCAGAGCGGTTGATATAGACGTTGTAAAGCGCGTCCTTCTCTTCGTATATGAGCTCGGCTTTGGCTCCATCCAGGCGTCGGCGCCACACTCTGTAGCTTCGTTTGGCCTTGTCTTCGGTGACGTAGAAGACGGTGCGGCTGTCGGACGACCATGCCACTTGCTGCACCTTGCCGAAGCGCTGCTTCATCTGTTTCCCGGACTTCAGGTCCTTGAAGTAGAGTTCGTACTCTCGGAATCCCGAGGTGTCGAGCGAGTAGGCGAGGAGATTTCCATCGTCGCTCACGGCGAAGGTGCCAACACTCAGGAATGCCTTCAACTTTCCTTTGTCCTTGCCCATCGTGTTCAGGTCGAGGAGTATCTCCTCGGGAGCTTTCATTGTTCCCTTGCGGCGGCATCGAATGGGGTACTGCTTGCCCTTCACGGTTCGTGAATAGTAGTGGTAGCCGCGGTCGAGCACCGGTACCTCAAGGTCGGTCTCCTTGATGCGTCCCACAATCTCCTTGTAGAGTTTCGCTTGCAGGGCTTTGGTGGGCGCTAATACCGTATTCGCGTATTTGTTCTCGGCGTTAAGGTAGTTGATAACCTCCGGGTTCTTCTTGTCATTCAGGTAGAAGTAGTCATCCACGAACTTCTCGCCGTGCAGAGTGCGTATGCGGGGTATCTTCATTGCGGAGGGCGGAGTGGCCTTCATGTCGAGTTCAGCCTTTGTGCTGGAGATTATGGATAGGACGCCTGCGGCTAGGATCAGGGGAGAGAGCATTGTCAACTTCGGCATAGCTAAGGCGCTCCATTGGGCAAGATTATTGCTGCTGAACTGTTCGCTGGACTGCAACCGACACGACATCGCCTTCACTGAGTACCACAGGATGAGGGAAATGTACAATCGCCCCATCTCGCGATGCATCCAGCGGCCGGTCGTTTTTATGGACAGTGATAGCGCCCTCGGCAGGGAGCGGCAACTGAAGCGCCCGCAGAGTGATCTTGCCCCAGCTCAGCCCGATGCCGGCTTCAAAGACGCCGTCTTCCTCCCTCTGGCTGTACACTCCCCAGCCCGTGCCTGCGGAGAAATAGCAGTGGAATCGATCATCCGAACAGACAGGTGCGAACCCAAGGATACCATGAGCGGCATCGTACCGAAAGCCGCTCAAGGCCAAGAGCAGCGACCACGAGGACATGGCGCGAGCGTAGTGGTGGCCGCACTCAAATTCGTTCCAAGGATTGCGGTTGTAGCCTGCGTGTCGGCTGCGCGCTGCGTCGACGATCTGCAGCCCTTCGTCGATAAGCCCAACAGAGATGCAGTGGGAGGCAACCTGGTACTCGATGCCGGTCCACACCTCATCCGCATAGGGGAAGGGGTATTCGGGCCGACCGCCACGCGGCCACGAGCAGAGAACCAGCCCAGCCTCGTCATTCACCGCATAGACTCGCTGCACGCTTTCGTGGGTGGACAGGTTCGCGCGAAAGTTGTGCCGGAAGATGGCCGACAGCGCGGAGCGAACCGACTCTGTGGGGAGCATCTCGCCCAAGTGCAGCTGCTGTGCGAGCCACTCGCCGATGAGGTGATCCGAGAGGCATCCGTCGCCATACTGATATCTTGGAATAGCATTGCCCTCCTGCATCGAGGCAGGGAGGTGGGGCAGAACACCGTCGGATGCCGCGCCATGTGCAGGAGTGCTCACAATTTGCCTGTAGAAGTCGCCGTTCCAGAGTTGCTCATGCAGCCTCTCCCGGCCCCGTTCAAAGACCACGCGATACTCCCGCGCGTCCACCTCTAGGCCCAGCGCGTTTGCCATCTCTTCCGCAGCGCGAAGCGCTCCCAAGTAGAGCGTGCCCATCATGGTGTTAGCGCCATAGAACTCGATATCGTAGGTGTTGTGCTGCTCGCCTTCCATCACGCCGTCTCTGTTTGGGTCCCATCCACCCGGCCTCCAGGCATGCGCCATCGCTGCTCGAATGCCGGGCCAGAGACGGCGCAGGAAGCCATCGTCACCGCTCTGCAGCCACTCTCGATAGGCGCGCATGACCGAGCCCATCTGCCCGTCCGCCGCCGGTTTGAACGCCCAAAGTTCGCCCACCATTGGCAGCAAGGTGCGAAACGCCTGGTGGCCGTCCGGTCGGGTGTTTACCAGGAAATCCGTCTCGCGCACGCTGCGCTCGAGCTCTGGATACAGGTAGGCGCCGGTCTGAGCGTAGTTCCAGACGTGCGTGCAGTTCATGGGGCAGCAGCCCACATTGTCCGAGCATCCCTCGAACGCATGGAATCTTCCGTCCTCGGTCCGAAGGCACGTCGTGGTTCGAAGGATGGAGGAGTTCGCAGAGATCGCATCGATCACTGGTTCTGGAAGAGTGCTCATGAAGAGCGCGCGATGGAAGGCTCTGGTGTACTTCTCTATGCGTGGCAGCTCCTGAACGCCGTAGGAAAGAGCCTCCCATGCGTCTGCAAACTGCGTGGTGTAGAAGTTGCCAATCCGCTGGTCCTTAACGGCCTCCTCGCTGTTCCATCGGTTGTGGAGGTTCGGGAAGTGCCATGCGAGAGCGAACAGAATCTCCTCACTGCCACCTGGCTCAATCGTCACTCTGGCGCACAGGCTTCCCACATCTGTCTGACCGTCCGGGCTAGGAGTGAGATCGCCTCTTGGCTCAAGGTTCCCATCTGTTCGGAAGTCGTCCCAGAAGTGCTGAGCATCGTCCCACCAGCCGGCCCGACTCCAGTGGACCGTGTGGCTCACATCCTTAGCCGTCGCGCCAAACGCCATGGTTCCAAAGTGAGGATGAGTGTGGTCCACCTTCTGGGTGCGCATGAAGATGCCGGTGAGTCCGTCGGACCTGCGCAGCACATTCAGGTTTCTTCCGAGATGTGCAGCGTGTCGGTTCGAGAGACAGGTGGTCCCGTCGTGCCCGCATGCGTTCAATACGCTGAAGGCAATCGACGCGGTGACTGGCCTGTCTGAAGTATTGTGCAGCTTCCACCGGAAGAGTGCGATCGGCAGTCCGCTCGCATGAGAGTCGAGCGGGACCATGGGGTTGAACGCCTGCAGTGACACCGAGAGGGGAACCAAGGCGTCTCGGAGAGCCAGTTCTGCTAGGGGATACTCGCCTCGAAACTCGGCCTTCTCGAATCGAGGCAGGCCGCTCATTCGCGCCGTGGAGGGGCCGGATGAGCCGCCAAACGGGGGCAGGAGTTGCCGCTCCAGTACGCGAGCAACTGACGCACCGCCTTCTGGCTGCGCCCAGAGCGCAAAGAACGTGTAGGGGAGGTCATGCCCGTAGCCGGGGTGATTAAAGATCTCGAAGTCACGCAGATTGCCACGGCCACCGAGGCTGACGGTGCCGGTGCCGATCCCACCAAGCGGGAAGGATATCTCGCGAAGCGCTTCGCCAGAGAATGATCGTGATCGTCCGGTAAGCCAGTTTTGGCTAGGCATTGGAACTCCCGCGAACTTCGCTGTTAACCCACGCAGGTGGGGTTTGCAGTGTCAGGGCCGGGTTTCAACCCGTGCCGCTTCGGGGCCACGATGGCCTCGTTTTTGCGTCCGCCCACTGAAGTACGCGGCTGTGTCTGCGTCCTTCGACTGCGGCCCGATAGGGCTGAGCCGCGCTCAGGATGAGCGGATGTGCATTCGCGGACTAGGTCCTCAACCAATGCAGGTGGGTTTTGCAGTGTCGGGGCCGGGTTTCAACCCGTGCCGCTTCAGGACCACGATGGCCTCGTTTTTGTGTCCGCGCACTGAAGTACGCGGCTGTGCCTGCGAAGTCCGCCTGCTCGCAATGCTGTTCGGGACTCGGATCGCATCCTTCGACTGCGCCTCGATACGGCTGAGGCGCGCTCAGGACGAACGGATTCGGCTAAGTAACCAGTATCGCGCCTGCGCGGACTGGAGGCGGACGTACGCACCAGCCCCTAACCTCGGCAGTGCGAAGAAGAGGGGCTGTAATTGCTATTTGGTCGGCGTAGCTACATCCCTCGCAGGCGGCGAGACAGGCGGCCCGTTCAGCGGCTGCGCATCAATTGTTTGCGAACCAATCCCCGGCACCTTGCTGATGAGGTCCTGCAGTCGAATGCCGGTCATCGCCTCGAGCACCGGTGGCACCTGTGCGATAATATTGGTCACCTCCTGGGTGAGCTTGCTGGCGCCGATGCCACCTTCGCCACCCGAGTTCACCATCACGATCTTGTCGATGCGGCTTAGTGGCGCGCTCACGGCCGTTGCAATCTCGGGCAGCTTGTCGATGAGCATCTGTGCGACGGCCGCCTCATTATATGTCTTGAACGCCTCGGCTCGCTTTGCCATCGCGAGCGCTTCCGCGAGGCCCTGCGCCTTCACGGCCTCCGCTCCGGCAAGACCCTTTGCCTCGATAGACTTGGCCTCGGCCAATCCTTTTGCCTCTATGGATGCTGCCTCGGCGAGCGCCTGCGCTCGAAGAATATCGGCATTTGCCAAACCGCGAGTCTTGTTTGCAGACGCCTCCGCCTCACCGCTTCGCTGTACGACCTCCGCCTGGGCGAATCCTGTCATCTTCGCTGCTTCCGCCTGTCCTAGCGCAGTGGTCTTTAGCCGATACTGCTCGGCCTCGGCGATGGTCTGAATGCGATTTCGCTCCGCTTCAGCAGGCCGCTGAATGGTGGCGACGAGCTCCTTCTCTTTGCGGGCGATCTCGCGCTCTTCGAGCTCCGCCTGCTTCTCCTTCTCGACAATCTGAACTTGAACTTCCTGCTCTTTAACGGCCTGCGCCGACTTGTACTTCTGCAGGTCGTAGGCGAGGTCAGCTTCTGCCTTGCGGATGTTGACCGATGCAGTGTAGTCCTGCACCTTCATGTTGTAGTCGCGGTCGGCTTCGGCGATGAGAGTGTCCGCCAGGAACTTTGCCGTCGAGGCCTCCTGGTTTGCGTTTGCCGCCCGAATCGTGGCGTCGCGATTTGCCTCGGCTTCGCCGATCTGAGCGTCGCGTTTGACCTGCGCTATTCGGGTCTTGCCAATGGCCTCGAGGTATCCGCGGCTGTCGCTAATCTCGCGAATGGTGAAGCTCACGACTTCGAGGCCCATGTTCGTGAGGTCGCCCGCCGAGACTTCCGCCACCTTCTGTGCAAAGGTGTCGTGCGCGGCATAGACCTCTTCAACGGTGAGCGTCCCGAGGATGGCGCGGAGGTGGCCCGCAACCGTTTGATAGGCGATCTGCTTGATCTCGTCGCGCGACTTGTTTAGGAACTGCTCGGCGGCTGTGCGGATGCTCACATCGTCGCCGCGCACCTTAATCTGCGCAACGCCGTCCACCTTGATAGGCACGCCCATCTTTGTATACATCTCAGGCGTCACAATGTCGAGCGTGATAAGCTCGAGCGAGATGATCTCCACGCGCTCGGTGAGCGGATTCACGAGCGATCCGCCGCCCTTCACGATGCGGAAGCCAATCCTCCGGCGCTCGCCCATGTCGTCCGTGATGGTCTCGCCTTTGCCACCAGAGATCACCAGGACCTCGTTTGGCCCAACCCGCTTGTAGAGACCCTTGTAGACGGTTACTATGGCTAGAAAGAAGGCGACTACTCCGATCGAGACGCCCGCTATCATCGTCAAATACTTCGGTAGCTCTCCCACTGTATTCTCCTCTACTCGGCATTAACGATATGGCAAGATTGCCATCAAACTAGTTTGCTTACAGCCTAAGGCTCTGGCTCCGAGCCCTGATGCACCGCGATCTCATCGACATGCAAGGCAGCAGACGGAAGGAACGGCGTGTCGAGCCTCATAACGGTTGCCATTCGGTTCGAGATTCGCCTGATGCGAACTGTCGCGCCCATGGGAATCGGCTCGTCATCCTCGGTAATCGCCCGCAGGCTCTGGCGTGTTCCGGCTACGATAAACTGCACCATTCCCGGCTTGTCGCCTGCAATGGGCGCTACAACCTGCCCTCGCAATCCCACACCCTCGTCGGCGCGAGTGTGGCTGGTGTGCTCTGCCTTGCCGAACATCTTGCTGATGAGGAGGTAGGCGATCATCCACAGTCCAAATCCACCGGAGAACCCATAGAGCAGCCTGGCGGTGTCGGTGGCGCCCACCGTTCCAGAGAGCACTCCCAGCCCGCCAAACCCCAGCAGGAACCCAGCGACCGACATAGGATTGAAGTACTCGAGGAGCGACACCTTGCCGTTTCCATCCGAATCGAGCGAATGGTGCGCTTGGGCATCCGCATGTGCGTGGCCATGCCCATGATGCGCCCCGCCATGGTCCGCGCCCGCGTGGCTTCCCAGGTCATGGCCGTGTCCGGCGCCGTGCGAGATGTCTATCGAGTGCCCGCCGCCGATGCCGTGACCAATGTGGCCGACGGTGTCAATAGCGTGCGAGAACCCGCCCATGAAGAGCGTAACAAGCGTGTATGCTCCGCCGAGCATGAGGCAGCTCCAGAACAGAATGTCGAGCGCCGGCAACCGTACGCCTCCTGAGCGGCCTGAACCGCTCGTCTTCAAAACATCGGCTAGGCCCGATTCTTCTGCCTGTGACCTCGGAACCCGCCATTCCGTATTATATACGAAGTGCCTTCAAAAGAGAAGTCACGATCTTGGCGCATCCAGCGAAGCTTCTGGCACGAACGAACCACTTCACGATGGCTGCAATCGGGTACGATGCGACCATGTGCCGTGCGTCGCGGAGCCGGTGGCAGTACACAATTCAGCAGAGGTGACCGTTGTGCGGCGACATGTGGACCGAAACAGGTTTGCAGCGGCGATTCGGTCAGGCTTGGATCGATATCCAGCAATCGACGCGCAATCATTCGAGGAACGACTGAATCAATTCCTCGCGAACCGAGCAAATGACGCATCCGAGGTTTAGCCGGTTGGCCCAGGACCTGGAGGGCTTGCCTGGCGCCGAGCTAGTCGTCGCCGGGCTAGATGATCTGCACGCGGGCAGGGTGACCGAGAACTCCTTGCTTATGCTGATCGCACGCGGTCGCCTCCGCCGCCTCGGACTTGATGTGCCCGCCAATCTCGACACGTCTCGTCCAGCCTCCCACCAGCTCTACGAGCTGCTCGAGGATTCCATCGGGCCAAGCGCGTATTCACGCTACAACTCCCTTCTGCGACGCCTGACGAGCTTTCTCAATGCAATGGACCACCGCGCCTCAGCGAATGCTGGCGCCACTCGAAACCCCGGCTCCAGCTAATCACGAGGTACTCTGAACCCCGCAGGAGCAGACTTATCCCTGAGAGGGTGGAGAGACGCTAATGGCAGCCAATAAGAGAGTGCTGGGAGTGGATATAGGCGGCACTAAGTGCGCCGTGTCTATTGGAACGCCGGATGGTCAGCTTGTCGACCGTGAGGAGCTTGGGACCGATCAGTCTGCGGAGCCCGCAAAGGTCCTCGACGATCTTCAGCGTATTGCAAGCGCTCTTCTCGTGAAGCACAAGCTCACTCTGGAGAGCCTCCTCGGAGTCGGTGTATCGTGCGGAGGTCCCCTAGATACCTCTACCGGGACTATCCTGAGACCTCCCAACCTGCCCCGTTGGGAGGCCGTGCCGGTGCGGGCAATCCTTGAGGAGGCATTTCCAGACGTCCGAGTCGTACTGGAGAACGACGCGAACGCAACGGCCGTCGCTGAGTGGCGTTGGGGCGCGGGAGTTGGCTTCCAGAACATTGTCTACCTGACCCTGGGCACGGGCATAGGAGGCGGGATCATCCTCGACGGCAAGCTGTATCGAGGTCACAGTGACCTTGCGGGAGAGGTGGGGCACCAGACGATCTTGATGAACGGGCCTATTTGTGGTTGTGGAAAGCGGGGCTGCCTGGAGGCATTGGCATCGGGACCCGCTGTTGCTCGCCTCGCGCGGGAAAGCCTCAATTACGGCCGCGGAAGGGCGCTTCTGGCGGCAGCAGGAGGCCGTGCGGCGGACATTACTGCAAAGCACGTCATCGAGTGCGCAAAGCGGGGAGACGCACTCAGCATGGGAGTACTTAACGAGGTCGGGACCTACCTTGGTCTCGGCCTTGCGAATATCGTCCAGATCCTCAATCCACAGAGAATCATCCTCGGAACACTTGCAATCCATGCGGGTGAGCTCCTGCTCTCGCCTGTTCGCGAAGCGCTTTCCGAATATGCATGGGCGCGTTCGCTTGAAGGTTGCAAAGTGGTGGCGGCCGGCTTAGGAGAACGGGCGCAGGACCTCGCCGCAATCAGCTTAGTCGACGCTGACTCTGCGTAATGATGAGTGCTCGCGTCACTTCTCGCAGGGAGATCAGGGGCTAAGTCGCAGCACCATCCGCCCACCCTCCATCGTTCGGGCCAACCTGTCGGTCTCATTTGCGCTCGTGAATATGGCAGAAGCTAGATAGGCTTCGGAATGCATGTGTCGTGTTGATGAGGGAAGTGATAGTATGGCTACGGTGGCGTTGCTTGGTGAAGTGAGATTCTCGAGACCGGCAGTACGAATTGTTGGACGTGTATTGGAGCTGACTAAGCTGGGAGTAACACTGCAGGTGCCGGGGTTGGATGCGGGCAACATCGCCGCACTCGCTGGTGCGTGCGGTTCTCTCGCGGTTGCCGATAAGCGAGGCATTTACTCCGGCGAAGTGCGGGTCCACTCAATAGAGGACTCCACCATAAAGTTGATCGCTGCAGACGAGATTGTGGGCAACGACAGGCGCACGTCGAATAGGCGCAAGGTGGAGATACCGGTTGCATATCGATTCGTGAGAGACGGTCTGGCAGTTGGTGTCTGGGCCGAGGCGCGGCTGAGCGACCTTAGCATTGGCGGGATGAAGGCGCACTTTCGAGTTCGCCCGGAAGTGGGGTCAAGCGTTGACCTGAGATTTTCGCTCCCGTTGGCAGATGAGACCAGCAAGTCCGGTAACAATGTTCGATCTGTTGGGCGTATACTGCATGTTGTGCCCGATACTCGCGGAGAGTTCGCAGCCGAGATCTCGTTTAAGGTGGTCGGCCAAGCAGATCGGCTGCGCCTGCATCACTTTACCAGAGATGACGGATACGTCTAGCGCTCCACGGGATTGTTCTGCTTGGAACTGGTGAAGATTCTCGTTGTCACGAGGCCAAGGTAGTCTCATATTCTCTCGTAAACATGGCACAAGGGATATGAGTTACGGCCCAAGATTGCCGTGCTGAATGAGGAATCTAGCTTATGTCGACCGGGATCCTACTCGGTGAGGTGAAGTTTTCGCGTCCTGCCGTGCGGCTGGTTGGCCGTGTGCTGGAGCTAACGAAGAAGGGAGTCTCGCTGCAGTTGCCCGCTCTGCCTGCCGGCAGTAGTGCGGCTCTCATGGGCGCCTGCGGTTATCTAGCGGTAGCAGACAAGCGCGGGATATACTCAGGCGAAGTGCGCGTTAGCTCTATCGAGAACTCCACGATCAATCTGACCGCTGTTGCGGAGATCGTGGGCAACGACCGTCGGGCAAGCAACCGCAGAAAGATAGACTTGCCGATTGCCTATCGATTTGTGAGGGATGGGTCGGCGGCTGGAGGCTGGACCGAAGCGCGCCTTAGCGACGTAAGTACGGGCGGAATGAAGGCCCACTTCGGGGACTGTCCCGACAGTGATACACTCGTGGATATTCGATTTTCGTTGGCGGCATCCGAGGAGCGTGCGAAGTCAGGCGACATCATCCGCGCAATGGGGCGCATCCTGAACACATCGCCAGGTTCGGCGGGTGACTTCACTGCGAACATTGCGTTCACAGTTATCTCTCAGTCGGACAGGCTGCGAGTTCATCGGTTCACGCGAGATGACGGAAGCGACTAGCGCTGCACTGAGTAGCGCCGGATGAGCTGGTGGGCTTTCGGAACGTCATCCCATCCCTGCACCTCTACGGTTTTGTCTTCCAGGTCCTTATAGATCTCGAAGAAGTGGACGATTTCCTTGCGGCGGTGCTGCGAGAGGTTTGAGAGGCGATTCACCTGCTCGAACCGCGGGTCGCCCGAGGGCACCGCGACAATCTTGTCGTCTTGGCCCTTGTCGTCCGCCATGTGAAGCACGGCAACCGGGCGAGCCCGCACAATCGTTCCGGTTGATATGGGGTGGCTGCTGATCAACAGGACATCCAGCGGATCTCCGTCCTCGAAGAGCGTGCTCGGAATAAAGCCGTAGTTGCACGGGTAATAGAGTGGCGAATAGAGCGTGCGGTCCAGCACAAACGCCGCCCATTCCGGGTTGTATTCCACCTTGTTCGAGCTCCCCTGCGGAATCTCGATCACGACGTTCACCTCTTCAGGTGCGTTCTGGCCCACTGGGATGTCGTGAAGGTTCATTCGGCGACTTCGAGCTCCGCCGCTATCGGGTCGTGTGCAGTGACCACGGCGTGTCCGTTCGAACTGGGAAGTGCGCTCAGGTCAAAAGCCTTGCCGCCCTGCTTGAGCGCGGCCTCGACTAGGCCCCGGAACAGGGGATGCGCGCGGTTTGGCCGGGACTTGAACTCAGGATGGAACTGCGTGGCAATGAAGAACGGATGGCCGGGCAGCTCCACTATCTCCACCAGGCGGTAGTCTGGAGAGATACCCGAGGAGAGCAGGCCGTTCTTTGCCAGCAGCTCGCGATAGTCGTTGTTCACTTCATATCGGTGCCTGTGCCGCTCGTGGATTTGGCCGGCGCCATAGAGACGCTCGGCAAGCGAGCCCGCAACGAGCTGACACTTGTAGGACCCCAGTCGCATAGAGGCGCCCTTGTAGCGTACGTCTTTCTGCTCGGGAAGGATATGAACCACCGGATGCGGACACGCGGGTTCCACCTCCTCGGAATTCGCGCCCTCCAGTCCGCAGCAGTTGCGAGCATACTCGATTACGGCCATCTGCATGCCGTAACACAGGCCCAGGTACGGCACGCGCTTTTCGCGGGCATATTGAACAGCCTGAATCTTGCCCTCCACTCCGCGAGCGCCAAATCCGCCGGCCACCACGATGGCATCCATCGGAGCGAGAGTAGCCTCCACGTCCGCCTCTTCCAGCTCGTCGCTCTCGATCCAGTGGAGGTTGACGCGAGCGTCGTTGGCAATTCCTCCGTGCTTTAGCGCCTCGGCAATTGAGATGTACGAGTCGCCGTTGCCGGTGTATTTGCCGACAATGGCGATATCCACCTCGTGCTTGGGGTGCTTCACTCGGCGGACTATCTGCTCCCACTCCTCCATTGCCGGCGCGCGTTCCTCCAGGCCCAGCCTGCGCACCACCAGGTTCGCGAGGCCAAGCTGCTCGTAGCGGAGCGGCACTTCGTAGATAGTCTCCACGTCCATTGCCTCGATCACCGCGTCTCGATCCACATCGCAGAAGAGTGATATCTTCTCGCGGTGCTCCTCGGTGAGCGGCCTGTGGGATCGGCAGATGAGCACGTCCGGCTGAATTCCCACCTCGCGCAGCTTCATCACGGAGTGCTGAGTGGGCTTGGTCTTGATCTCGCTCCAGGGGCCCACATCCGGAATGAGGGTGACGTGGATGAAGAGAGTGTTGCCGACGCCTACGTCCTTGCGGAACTGGCGCAGCGCTTCAAGAAATATCTGTCCCTCAATGTCACCCACGGTGCCGCCAATCTCACAGATCACCACGTCGGCGGAGGTCTCTTCGGCCACCCGCCGCATGCGGTCCTTGATCTCGTTGGTGACGTGCGGAATCATCTGCACGGTTCCGCCCAGATAGTCTCCGCGGCGCTCTTTGGCTATCACCTCGCTATAGACGGAGCCGGCGGTGATGGAGGAGTGCTTCGTCAGGTTGACGTCGATAAACCGCTCGTAGTGGCCGAGGTCGAGGTCGGTCTCCGCGCCATCCTCCGTCACGAACACCTCACCGTGCTGGTAGGGGTTCATGGTGCCAGCGTCCACGTTTAGATATGGGTCGAGCTTCTGCACGGTGACGCTGAAGCCGCGATTTCGAAGGAGGCGGCCCAGCGATGCCGTCGTGATGCCCTTTCCGATGGAGCTCACCACTCCACCGGTTACGAAGATGAACCTGGTCATCGCATGTTCCCCTTCTCAAAATGGTTAAGCGCCGGGAAGCCCTCAAACGCGCAAACCCCGCACCCAGTAGTTCTGGGGCGGGGTCTAGTCTGTAGCCCTTATTAGTATACCGGCAGCGGGGGGCGGGAGGCAAGACGCAGATTCGTCTGCCCTAACGTGCGCATGGCTGTGGGGCTTGTCCCGACCGCCGTTGAACGCGCACGAGCTTCATAATCCGCGCACCCTGAGCGCGGCAATTCCGCGCATCCTCAGCCTGCTAATCCGCGCATCCTGAGCGCTGCTCAGCCGTATCGAGCCGCAGTCGAAGGACCGCATCGACCCGCGTCATTCCCGGATGCAGTTAGCGGGAACGAAGGAACGTATCGAGCCGCGTGCCGGTCCTGAGCTTGCCGAAAGGTCGAAGGGCCCGCCACAGTCAAACCCGACGAGACACCCCAATTTGTCACCCTGAACGGAGCTTCAGCCGTATCGAAGTGGAGCTGAAGGGTCTCCTCGCATCAGAGCGGACGACGTTTTCCCCGGGCGCTGCCCGAGGCTATGGTTGTTGCTGCCCCTCCGGGGCGTGGCGGGGGGCGCGGCGCGCGAACGATCCGAGCGTGACGTGCGCATGGCCCTGTCCGCTTGTGAAATATGCGCAGGGCTGCGGGGCTTGCCCCGCCCGCATCGAGGCGTGTGGTTGCCCTGAGAGCGCCGAAGGGTTGAAGGGTCCGCCACGGTCAAGCCCGATGAGACACCCATTTTGTCACCCTGAACGAAGCTTCCACCATTGACTCACGTCGAGAAGAGCGGCATACTGAGCCATGCTGCCAGAACCGCCGGAGTATGTGGAGTTCCTAGCGCCGTATCCCTACGAGGTGCAAGTGCTTGCGCGCGAACTCCGGAAACGCATGCTGGAACTGCTTCCGCCCTGCATCGAAACCGTGTGGGATGCGACGAATGCCGTTGGGGTTGCTTTTGGGTTCACAGATAGGAACGCCGATCACTTCATCCATCTTCCAGTCTACACCAAGTATGTGAACCTTGGTTTTTCAGATGGCGTCCGACTGCACGATCCTGAGGGCCGTCTGGTGGGAAAGGGAAGCCGCATACGCCACCTTCGATTGACTGCAGTGGAAGAGTTGGAAGACCCCTATGTGGTGGACCTCGTTCGCCAGGCGCACGAAAACGCGGTGAGGAGCAATGAGCCGATAGAGCCCAGGTCGATCATTCGAGTGATGGCTGGGCCGAAGCGACGGCCTCGAGCTAATGGGTGAAGTCCGCGGCTGAACATCCAGCTGTGAAGCAAGGCAAGTGATGAAACCCATACACCATGATGCCCGACTTCGTTGGGCCTCGTACTTCACGGCGATTTGGTGATGCCGCATCGATTAGGCCACAGTGCTTGAGTTTCTGAAGAAGTGGGTTCTGCATAGGTATTAGGTGCCGTCTAGGCACCAGCGTTCGCCCAGTGTATCGGAAATGCGTACGACACTTCCACGGAATTCAGGCAGGGTAGACGTGGGCTTGCCAAGCAGACCTCCTTAGCATATACTCAGCTGGGAGATGCTGGCACTTTTGCGTGCCGCGCCTTTCCATCACTCAATCCTGACATCGAACGGAGAACGCGATGAAGCTTGCACTTGGCTGCCTTACACTGCTGTGCGCCGTACGTCCCTGCGGGGCTCAGGCAGTAGAATTCACGGATTTTCTCGCCGGCAGAAGTGCGCCTCACACCCTTCAGCTCAAGGACTTGACAGCGGACTGGCGGAGATTGGTTATTGACGGCGTTCCGGGCACCCAAGAGAAGGGGCTGGGCGACATTCTCGGTCCGCTCATGCAGGCCGGCATGGCCTCCGGCAAGGGAAAAGGACCCGGCGACGCGGCCGGCGCGGCAGCAGGCATGATGATCATGAGCAGCCTGTTCGGAGGCGGAGGCGGCCAATCCGGACCCGTATACTACACCAAGGGACAGCTCCTTTCGATGGCAGGCGAGACCTTCATCGTCGCCTACAAGGTCAAAAAGCAGCAGCCGAACCTTATGGCGTTGGCGGCGCAGGCAGGCGCTGACGGAGATGCCGCGCCAGACGCTTCCGCTCTTGGCGGAAAGCTCGCCGGCGATTCGATTCTCGTGCTGTCGCTGGTGAACTTCAAGAGCGTCTCGGGCATAAGCGACGTGCGGCCGTTCGACCTGAAGCGTGAGATTGAGGAGAGCGCCTCCTCCGGCGGCCTGATGGACCTCCTGTCGCTGGGCGGAGCGAACAACGCGGTCCTTGCCCCTCCGGTTACGCAGACCACCAAGCCTGTCCAAAAGCCAAGTCCGCGAAAGAAGCCGAACTAGGTCGAACTCCTCGCTGACCGTACGTGAGTGCGCCTTTCTAGTGCTTTCTCTCCTTGTGGTTGACGGGAGAAGGGCGATGCCGAGTAGGCCTCGCGCTTCTCCGTGCCACAATCTCGTTAGCGAAGAGGATGGATACTGCCCCGTCCTCGTGCCTCCTGCCCTTTGCCATCCAGTTGCACCAAGGCGCCAGCGCCTGGTACACGATCGTCACCACCGAAATGAGCTAGGCTAACTCTTGTCCAGGAATTCGGTCTCAGTTTCGCTCACCACTACGCGTCGCTACGTGCTGGGCTGCCACGGACTCTGGCCCGGACGTAGGTTCACTGGGCTGGCGGGCACGGCCGACGCTATTCGCGCATCACAAACCGTGCAGATCGACCCGCTTCAGATAGTCCGGCGCAGCCACGACCTCACTCTTCACGCTCGGGTGGAGGGCTACCAGCCGGAGATGCTCGACCAGGTGATGTACGCCGAGCGGCAGTTCGTGGACTACGGCGGCATCCTGCTTATCTACCCGCGGGAGGACCTGCCGTACCTTCGCTCGATCATGCGCACGAGGGAGGCTCGCACTAAGGAGTGGGCGAGCGAGCAGCGCGACCTGATCGACATGGTGCGCGAGGAGATTCGCAGCCGAGGGCCGCTCAGCAGCCGAGACTTCAAGAACTCAGACCGCATTCCAGCGGGCTACAGCACCGAGAAGCAAACAAGCGTTGCTCTGTATCACCTCTGGCTCGTGGGCGAGATCATCACGCACAGCCGAAGGCGCAACGAACGCGTCTATGACCTCGTTGAGCGCGCTGCAGGGCGCATCGGGAATAATGTGGAGTGCGCGGACGCCGAAGTGGCAGAGAGGCACCTCTTCCTTAAGGCGACCCACGATGCGGCGTTTGGCACTGCCACCGAGATTGGCCGTCGGGCTCGTGCCTACATGGGGAAGCTCACCACCGCAGACGTTGTACGCCTCGCCTCGGGTCTCGTCGCCGAGGGCGAGCTTACAGTAATTCACGTTGAGGCCCGCAATGCGCCACGCTATGTACCCACGGCTTATCTAGGAATCCTAAACGCGCTGGAGTCCGGCAAGGTACCCGAGGAGTGGACGACGAACCACCCTCTGAGCGCTTCCGAGGTCACATTCATTGCGCCTCTCGACAATGTTGTGTGGGACCGAGGCAAGACGCGCGAGCTGTTTGCGTTCGACTATGTTTGGGAAGTCTACAAGCCCGCACGCTTGCGAACCTGGGGCTACTACACTCTGCCGATCCTGTGGGGAGACAAGCTGGTTGGCAGAATGGATGCAAAGTTCGACCGCAAGGCGAGGTCGCTAAACATGCTCGGGTTCTGGCTGGAGGATGCAGCGACCGGCAACGATCCGCAATTTGCGGATGCCCTGGCTGCCGGTCTACTGAGGCTCGCCCGGTGGCTCGGAGCAGTAAGCGCAGACCTTGATGCGATCCGACCGACAGGCTTGCGCCGTAAGGCAGCAAAGGGTCTTCGGCCCCTCTAGAGCACGTACTACGCAACTGTAGGGGCCACCCTCCTGGGGTTGCCCGCTCCACACGAACTGCTTGGCGTAAAGCTACGACTTGTCGCGGAGCGTCTGCCACACAAACTTAGGCAGCGTGAGGACCTTGGCAATCTTGCGGGGATTCTTCATAAGCCTGTGGAGCCATTCGAGGTTGAGGCGCTGGACCCAAGAAGGCGCGCGGCTAACCGCTCCGGAGAGCACGTCGAACGTCCCGCCGACTCCAATGAGTACAGGCACGCCGAGGGAGTCCTTGTGTTTCGAGATGAACTTCTCTTGCTTCGGGATACCCATGGCTACGCAGAGAATGTGCGGCCGCGCGCCGCAAACCTCTTCGATGACTGCATCAATGTCTCTCTCTTCGAAGAAGCCGTCTCGCGTGCCCACTACGCTGCAGCCGGGGTACTTCGCACGCATCCGCTCTGCGGCGACTTCGGCTACTCCGGGAGCGGCGCCCAGGAAGAAGAGGCGATAGCCTCGATCCGCCGACTGTGCACAGAGCCGCTCCACGAGCTCAACGCCGCTCACGCGCCCCTCCAGCGCTTCGCCCTTGCGACGGCAGGCCCAAAGCACACCCGCGCTGTCTGGAGTTACGAGATCTGCGTTCGAAACAATGGTTTTTAGCTCTCGGTCTGTCTGGGCCATCACGCACATCGAGGCGTCGAGCGTCACAACGTGGTGCGGGCGGCCTAGCGTACTGAAGGCATCGATAGCATCAAGCGCAGATGAGAGGGTTACTCGGTGGACGAACAGTCCGTGGAGCGGGATGCGCTCCAGATTGACGGCGCTCACGACAGGCATGGCGAAGGCGCTCCAAGACAGCGAAGTAGTTCTGCTCCTATTCTGTCACATCTTGGCGCATAGCGGCCACACGCAGCCGAGCCCCGCAGGCGGCGCCTGCGGGGCTCGGAACAAGGAGTGAGTTCAGCCTAGCCTAGACTACGCAGCCTCACGTGCGCTATCATGCAGCAGCTCAAACACCCGACTCTTGGCGCCACAGTCGGCAATGGTGCTCACAAGCATGAGCTTGTCTAGTCGAATGTCTTCCACGTCCGTCACGAGGTAGCCCCCGTACAGCTTGACGTACGACACGTCGTACACCATTGAGACAGTCTCTTGTACGAGGCCGCCGCGTCCAGACCACGAGATTTCACACTTCTGGCCGACAAGCTGTTTGGCATCTGTTATGTTCACGGCTCTACTACTCCACAAAGGTCGTTCTATTGGTATTGACGGTTGTTTCCGATACTAGCCGTATCCGTGAAAATGCTGGGTTTCTGGCCGACAGCTGTTTCACTCACCACGTTTCCCTTTGAGTGCCGGACTTGTTTGAACATCCATGGCACATAACACCCTTGTTCCTCGTATGGTAGTCTAACGGTTCAGCTTTCTTCTTTCATTTATCGCGATGGGAGCACGCGCTCATGCAACGTCTACGTGGCAAGCCAGTCTATCCAGGCTCTGCACTCGGCACAGCGGCCGTCATTCGCTCGGCCCAAGGTATTCCGTTCTTGCCTGCTCCGGTTATCGACCAGATGGCACTTGCGGGGCATGGCGCGCGGCAGGAGCCCCTCGACTTGGTGTTGGTTACGGATGACTACTCGCTCGCGGCCGGAATGCACCTGCCCGGGCACAACGTGGTGGCGATTCTTTGCGACCAGTACGACTCGGCTGCAAAGCAGCTTCAGGTGCCCACCGTGGTTGATTTGCAGGGAATAACGGAGAAGGCCAAGGACTACGACCTTGTGCTGGTGGACGCAGAATCCGGAGTGGTGCTGCTCGACCCTGACGGCGTGACTCTGTCGCTCTATCAGGCGGAGCAGGAGCGGATTTCACCTCGAAGGCGACTATTTCTCGACTACACGCACCAGGCTGTTCGCACGTCGGATGGCCGCGAGATACGTGTTCTTGGCCGCCTCCAAACGACAGCGGACATCGGCCGAGCCATGGAATCAGGTGCGGACGGTCTGTTTGTACCTACAGCCTCGGCTGTCTTACCGCCGCACATGGACGACGAGGCGCAGCACGAAACTCTCCTCGCGCTCGGAGAAGAGTGCTCAGGGAAAGCGATCACCGTTGCGGGAGATGCGCAGACAGTTTCGATACCCTCCTTGCTCAGAGCAGCCACCAGAACGGAATACACGCTCGCAGTGCCGCTCGCATCGGGCCTGCCGGCGTTTGCCGGCCTGCTCGACTACATCGCCGAGGCGCGTGGCTACGCCATTGAGGAGCAGCTTCCGATAGGCCCGGTAAAGATCGCAGGGGTGCTGTCATTGACCGATGCAGCGAAAGTGGACTTGTCGGAATTCAACCTGACGCGCCTCATTGTGGTGCTGCCTGCGGAGGGCCTGCAGAGTTGCCACAACCTAATTGCTGCGCTCGATGCCTTGGTAGTGGAAGCGGCCAATCTGATGCTCCCGCTTGAGGTGGTGCTGCCCAGTCCGACTGAATCCGATCTGCACGCACTGATCGGCGTTGGAGTTGCCGGAGTTGTCGTCGATCCGGCGCACATCCAGTCGGCTAAGTCCCTCATTCGGACTGTCAGTGTCGCGGACTGCCGATCCGAGCTGCTGGGAGCGCCGTAGGCGCGCGCATTCGCCCGCCGAGCACCACGAGTTCGATCTTCCTGGTGTTGCGAATGTCCTTCAGCGGGTTCGCGGAGAGAAGGACCATGTCGGCCAGCTTGCCGACGGTGACAGAACCGAGCCGCTTGTCCTCACGGAGAATAGTGGCGTTCGTGAGGGTGGCGGCTTGCAGCACCGCTGCGGGTGGTAGTCCAGACTCAACTAGCAGCTCCATCTCGGTGTGCATCGAGAGTCCAGGTGCCACGTTCGGTTCAGGCGAATCTGTTCCCACCAGAAGAGGCACGCCTGCGCGATAGAGCTTGCCGGTCAGCTCCTGGTACTTCGCGAACTCCCTTCGGCGGTCGTCTAGCGGTCCGCCTTGTGGGCAGCCGGTCTGCTTCAAATAGACGGGCCAGAAGTCCCTGAGTCGCTGCGGAACATGCTTGTAGTCCGACGAGTCTCGCACCTCCGGCACGTCCGGCAGCAGAATCATGTTCCGAAACACCACCAGTGTGGGGTTCACGTAGGTCTTGCGCGCGGCCAGCTTTGCAACGAGCGCTTCGCTGAGCGGATTCCCAAGGTCCAGCCGTCCGCGATGACCCGGCTGTCCCGATACATCCGTGGGAATGATGTAGTTGAAGACGGACCAGATGTGCTCCAGACCATCCACGCCGTCCTCCACCGCGTCCTGTGCCGAATACGCGCCGAGGTGTGCGGTGACGAAAAGCCCGCGGCGATGCGCCTCGTTGATGATCGCTTTCCCAACCTCCCTTCGGGTCCCTGCATAGATCTTTACTGTTCGAACCTTCCAGCTTACAAGGTCGTCGAAGAGTGGCGGCACGTCAGAGGGGCTGTTCACCGCGCGGCCCACGTCCTTGTGAATGGGAGGATCGCCGTCCAGAAGCGGGCTGCACGTAAACACGCGGGGACTCTTGGACGGGTGTGAGTCCGCAAACCGGGCAACCAGTGTGGCGGCCACGAGTTCATCGCCCGTACTCCGTATGCTCGTGACTCCCGCCGCGATATAGAGCGGGAGCACCTCGTCGCCGGTCACGTGGGCAAAGTCCAGGACGTGGACAAGGTGGACGTGCGCGTCTATCAGCCCAGGAATGAGGTATTTGCCGCGCCCGTCTATGCGGCGAGCGTTTGAAGGAACACGGAGGCGGTCTCCTGGACCAGCAACGGCTGCGATGCGCTCTCCTCGGACCAATACAGTTCGGTCCGGCAGCATGCGGCCTGAGAGGGAGTCGAAGAGAGTGCAGTGGGTGATGACGAGTGGTGGGTCTGGATTGCGATTAGGCCCAGATGGACTGATTCCCTGTATGGCACCGCTTAGGGCTGCCATTACCAGGAGCGCTGCACAGTTTGAGATCAACCATCACCTCGCTTGGCTGCGGCTGTCCGCAGGTGGGATGTAGATCTCATGAAGGGGCCTATTCCTGCTTAAGAAGAAGGAGGTCGAGATCGGGAAAGCGCTCAAAGTCACGGTCGAAGGTCACAATTCTCATTCCGGCACACAGGGCGAACGCAGCGAGGTAGCAGTCGGTCCAGTGCTTGTTCGAAAAGCTCGCACCGTTGGAAATTGCCTCCAATTGCTCCTCTACTCCGTCAGGATCGCCGGTTAGCCGAACTCCCGGCTCCGCAAGGAATCCTTTATACAGTTGCCAGGCCCGCGTAATCGTGAAGGGGCGGCCGGCCATTGACCGCTGGTTTGTCACTAGGCGAAGCAAACCAAGCATCGTTACACGGCAGAACGCCACATTCTCGGCAGTGTCGGCCTCCCAATATCGGCTGGCTGGAACATGATGCGCGTGGTCCGTGTCTGAAAGCGCGAGCCATACGTTGACATCAAGCAGGTCACCCACTTGCGGCATCTTCTTCGTCAAGTATTGCGTAGAGCTCGGCATTCGATAGATAGGGAATTGGGGTTCCAGTACCTTGTCGCACCGCAGCGGGAAGATATCGTTTCGGTCGAAGTTCCGACCCATTCGAAGAGGAGAAGCCCTCTTGCAGGCCGCGCTCAATGTATCGTGCAACGAGGTCCTTGAGCTTGAGCCCGTTCATCGCGGCAGTAGCCTTGGCACGCCGCATGAGGTCATCCGGTACGTCAATCGTGGTTCGCATGAAAACATTATAGCAGGAAAATGCTTTTGTGTGAAAGTGCAGGGGCGATGGAGGACCTGTGAGCGGCAACGGTAGAGTTAAGTGCATTCTCACCACATGTAGCACCGCGCGACCATAGCCAATCGAGCCCACGACTCTCAGATTGATTGAACCTCACTTTGTCTCATTGGCCCATGGGCAAAACAAACACTAGGACATTTCAATCTGGGCAGGGCAGGCAGTTCTTGCATCGGACTGGCAAGGTTGGTAGCGTCAGTTAGCACCAAGTGTTCCTATGCACGTGGTACCCTCCCACCTTCAGCCCTTGCGAGCGCGGCCCGGGCCAACTCAATAGAGGTTACAGCATTCACCCGGCTCGTGCGGGCAGCAAGGAGGGCAGACTGCGTGTCGATCACGTCCAGGAAAGTGCCGAGCCCTGCGCGATAGCGCCCCTCCGCGAGGCGAACCGCTTCCTGCGCGCTGGTTACCTGGGCTTCGGTTGTGACGGTGCGCTGTTCGGCGGTGCGCAGGTTCAGGTAGGCCGTCGAAACCTCCTCAACGATAGTCAGGCGGACCTGAGCAGCGGCGGCTCGCGCAGAATCGACCAGAGCCTTTGCCTCCTGCACGCGGCCCTGGGTGAAGCCGGAATCGACCGGACTCCACGAAATAGATGCGCCGATGCTTGCGTTGATGCTCGTCGGAGGAACCGAGTTGCCTCGTGCGGAGAGCCCCAGATTCGCGGCCAAGCTCGGGGAGTTTGTGTGACGTGCAGCGGCGAGCCCCTTCTCCGCAGCCGAAAGCTCCGCTGCCGCCAGCATAGCCTCGGGTCGTTGTGCCAGCGCTTCCGTCGCCATCTCGTTTACGTCGTCGCTTCTGGGAGCCGGCTCGGCGCTGTCTGCCGTTTCGATGGGAGTTCTCGCATCTAGGCCCATGATGGTCGCCAGCCGCGTCCGCGAGATCGAGGCGTTGTTCCGGGCAAGCGTTAGGTTCAGTATTGCTTCGGAGACGGCCGTTTGAGCCCGAACCACGTCCAGGGGAAGCCCCACCTTCTCGTCCAAACGGGCACGGGCGAGGGCGAGTTGCGCGTCTTGGCTCCGGACGTTCGCCTCGTTAACCTCCACGAGCCGTAGGTCTTGAACAAGTGAATAGAAGGCCAGCTTGACGTCATACACGAGGTCAGACTGGACTCGCTTAAGATTCGCGTGGGCCGCCCGCTCCAGGTCCTCGGACTGTTTCACCAGGCTGCGAGTGCGGCCAAAGTCGAACAGAAGCTGCTGCAGGTTCGTGGAGATCTGGTAGCCGGGAACGGTGACGAACGATCCTCCTCCGGTGCCTCCGGTCCCTCCACTTGAGCTCCCGCCCGAGCGAATGCTCTCGGTGTGAGTGTAGGCGGCGCCTACCCCAAGCTGCGGCAGGAGCCCGGAACGACTCTGCCTCGTTCGGCCCTGCGCCATAGAGACGCTTGCACGCGCTGCGATGAGGTCCGGCTGAAGCAGAAGCGCGGTTCGCGCCGCTTCGGCTGCGGTGACGGGTCGTTTGGGAGCGGCATCCTGAGCGGTCGGCGGCACAGGAAGCTTCACAAGTGGCGGCAGGGGACTCGCCTTGATGACCGGCTCGACCGCAGGCTGCTGCGTCGCAGTTGGCGCCTGCGAATCGGCCCGAATGGAGACCGCGAGCGAGGCGCCAAGGACAAAGACCTGTAACGCCGATCGTTTCAAGCCACGGGTCCCACCGGTTCGCGCTCAACCGCCTCCGGGGAGGGCTCCACCAGCAGCGCTCGCGTCAAGTCGCGCTTGTCCTTCTGAAGGAACCTCCCCAGGTCGTCGAACATGGTATAGACGGTAGGAATAACAAAAAGGGTAAGCATGGTGGACGTAATGAGACCGCCTATAACCGCCGTGGCCATCGGCGCCTGCGTCTCCGAGCCCTGGCCGTACCCGATTGCGATAGGCAGCATGCCGGCGATTGTGGCGAGCGTAGTCATCAAGATCGGCCTAAGCCGGGTCGGACCAGCGGTGATAACGGCCTCGTCGCGAGCCATTCCGCGTCCGCGCAGCACGTTCGTGTAATCCACCAGCAGGATGCCGTTTTTGACTACGATTCCCACCAGCATCAGGACCCCAATGTAGGCGGTCATGCCGAAGGTTCGCCCAGTCAGGAAGAACGCCAGCACCACTCCGACTGCGGAGAGAGGCACCGAGAGCAGAACCGTAAGCGGGTGAACAAACGACTCGAACTGGGAGGCTAGCAGCATATAGATAAGGCAGATGGCGAGCCCCACTGCGAGCCACATGCCGGACGACTCCTCAGCCTGGTTCTTTAGTCGCGTTCCCCAGTCCCAGTAGTAGCCGGGAGGGAGCAGCATGTCCTTGAGGGCCTTGCCGATGTCCTTCTGTATTTCACCCTCTGATCGCCCTAGAGCCTGACCGCCGACCGAGATGAACCGCTGCCTGTCCTGGCGAGTAATCTCGCTGGGGCCTATGCCGAAGTTCGGCTTGGCAATCTGCCCGAGAAGGATGTCCGGCGATCTGTCGCCTCCTGGACGACCCGCGAATGCCGTTCTCACAGGCAGGCTTGCAAGGCTTTCCACGCTCTTGCGTTCAGATGCTGGAAACTGAACAATGATAGGATACTGAAACCCAGCATCCTGGAAGTAGCTGGCCACGGACCCGTTCGTGGCCGTGCCGATGGCGCTGGCAACGTCTTGGAAGCTCAAATTGAACTGCGCGGCCTTCTCGCGGTCCACGTTCCACCGAAGCTCCGGGGTGGCCTCCTGCCAGTTGGTGTCTGGATTCTCGTAGCCCGGAATGTTGCGCACTCGGGCCAGGGCATCTTGACCGAGGCGAGCGAGTGTGGGCAGGTCGTTGCCGAAAATGTTGAACTCCACTCCGGCCGGCCCGCCGGAGATCATTCCGGCCACAATGTCCGAAAGCATTGGAGAGGCGCGAACGCCTGCAAGCTTGGCAAGGTCCTTCTTGAGATCAGCCATCACGGCCGCCGTGCCCTGCTTCCTGTCCTGCTTCAGCTTCGCGATCACAGTGCCTTCGTTCGACTTGGGAGACCCAACAGAGGCGCGAAACCGCATGCTTCCACCAGCGGAGGCGAAAGTAGTTTCGACATTCGGGTTCTTGAGCACCAGAGTTTCAATCTCGAGAATCGTCTTGTTCGTGGTCGCCAAAGCAGTGCCTGGAGGCAGCTTGATGTTGATCGAGAACTCTCCGCCGTCCGTCTGCGGCATCAGTTCGGTACCCACATACGGCGCCATGAGGAAGGTCGCCGCAGTCAGCGTGGCAGCGCCGCCAATAATCGCATATCTGTGCCGAAGCGCCCACCGAAGCCCGTTACGGTACGACTCGTCCATGCTGTCGAACCACTGGCCGAAGCGGTGAAACATTCTCTCACGAATTCCACGCTTGTGTCCGTCCTCAATGTCCTCGTGGTGCGCATCGCCTTGTATCATCCTGGAGGCAAGCATCGGCACCACGGTCGCTGCATCCAGAAGCGACACGAGGATTGAGAAGATAACCACCAGGGCGAACTGGGTGAACATCTGGCCCGCCTGCCCCTTGATGAGCAGCAGAGGCAGGAAGACCACCATCACCGTAAACGTGGAGGCCAGCACCGCGCCCATGATCTCGTTGGTGCCCGAGACGGCCGCCTCAGCCGCGCGCTTCTTGTCCCGTTCAATGTGCCTGAAGATGTTCTCCAGCACCACCACGGCGTCGTCCACGATGAGCCCGGTGGCCAGCGCGAGCCCGCCGAGCGACATGACGTTCAGCGAGAAGCCGCAGATGTACAGCAGGCTAAAGGTTGAGATAATCGAGATCGGTATCGAAAGAGCCACCACGAACGTGCTGCGAAGATTGCGGAGGAAGAACAGCAGAATGAGGATCGCCAGGATGCCGCCAAGGAGGGCGTGATGCTTCAGATTGTCGATGGAATTGGCGATGTATTGCGCCTGGTTCTGCGCCAGACCAAATGAGAGCTGAGGGAACAGCTCGTTAACCTTCAGCAGTCGCTTCTGGACAGCCTCGACGGTCGAAACCGTGTTGGCGCCGCTCTGTTTCGAGATTACGATGGCGACTGCAGGCTCGCCATTGAGCCTAGTGAATATCCTGCGCTCCGGAGCGCCGTCGCGAACCGTTGCAACGTCTCCGATAGTGACGATCCTGCCGCGGTTTTGTCCAATGGGTACTTTGGCAATCTCGTCCACAGACGTGAAGAGGCCCAGGCTGCGAATGGTGAATTCGGTGTCGCTCTGCTTCGCAATGCCGGCAGGAAGGTTCAAGTTCTCCTGGGCAATTCGCCTCGAGACCTCGCTCAGCGAGAGACTGTGTGCGCGCAGCTTCGCAGGGTCCACCTCCACCATTATCGCGCGCGTCTGTCCGCCGGAGATGCTCACCGAGGCTACGCCGTCTGCAGACTCGAGGATGGGCGCGACCTGGTTATCGAGCAGCATCCGCAGCTTGACTGAGTCCGTCATCCCGGATACGCCGTAGGTGAGTACCGGCATCTGCGATGGGTCGAACTTGAAGACTACGGGAGACTGTAGGGTCGGGTCGTTCGGGAACTCCCTCCGTGCTCGCTGCACGAGCTGCAAAACGTCTGCCGCGCCCTGGCCCACGTCGGTTCCCCACGCCAGCTGGATGCGGACGAAGGATTGGCCCTCGGAAGTGTTCGAGGTCACCTGATAGAGGTTTGGAACCGACGAGACGGCCCTCTCGACAGGCCGTGTAATGACCGCCTCCATTTCCTCTGGCCCTACGTTTGGCCAGGTGGTTTGCACCACGATGGTGGGCAGAGTGATCTTGGGAAGAAGATCAACCGGCAGGCGAGTTAGGCAGATTGCCCCGAGCAGCACCAGTGCGGCGATGCGCATGGTGACCGCCACAGGCCGCGTAACAGAGAAGCGTGCGATGTTCATTTGACTATCACTTCTCCTTCTGCACGGTCGCAGGCTTTGCGGCATTTACACGGACGTTGGCGCCGTCCTTGATTGCGCCTGCGCTCATGACAATCACATTCTCGCCCCCGGCGAGGCCGGACTGCACCACGTAACCGGTTGGGTCCGACGCGCCAATCACAACCTGTCGTATCTCCGCCTTTCCGTCTACGCCCACCACTGTCACAGTCCTGCCTGCAAGCGTGTCCTTCACCGCCTCGCGAGGAATCATCACGGCGCCCAGGATGCGCTCAACTACGAGGTGTACGCGGCCAAACATTCCTGGCTTAATGGCGGCGCCTGCGTTCGACAGCCCCACGCGAATGGTGAACTGCCGGCTTAGCACGTCCGCCGAGGGATTTACCTGCACGACGTGGCCGGATATTCGTTTCTCGGGCAGGCCGTCCAGTTCAATCTCTGCCGGCATTCCGACCGTAACTTTGCGCGATACGTCCTCGGGCACCGATGCGGTCATCCAGACTTGACTTAGCGCTTGAACCGTGAGGATCGGTTGACCGGGAGATGCCATTGCGCCGGGGTCGAGCGTGCGTGCGGTGACGAAGCCGTCCAAGGGCGATCTCAGCTCTGTCTCGGAGCGGCGCGCCTCCGCCTGCAGGACCGCAGCATGCGACGCAGCCACGTTTGCCGAAAGCGCAGCAATGCCGGCTCGATAGGCGGGCCGCTGCGACACGTTCGCCTGGGCCACATCAAGGGCGGCCTTGGCCTCGGCAACCTTGGCCCGAGCCGCCTCAATATTCGCCTTGCCTCGCGACCGCACCACATCCACGCGTCGCTCGGCTGAAACCTTCTGCGCCTCCGCGGAGGCCCGTTGGGCCTGGGCGGAGTTGCGCTTGCTCATGACGGCATCCACGGTGCTCTTGTGAACGCTCACGGTAGTGCGCGCGTCGTCCACGTCCTGAGCGGCGATAAAGCCCTGGTTGAAGAGCGCCTGCACACGGCCAAGCTTCACCTGAGCGTTCTCCAGGTTTGCCTGAGCGCTGCGGATATCCGCCTGAGCGCTTGAGATTCCGGCTTCAGCGCTTTGAATCCGGCCAATGACGTCGCGAACTGCGGCCGCGGCCTCTTCCAATTCGCCCACATTGGTCTCTTGAGCTTGAACCATGTCAGCGTTCGCGCTTGTCACGGCCGCCTCGCGCTGGCGGATCTGACTGTCGATCCCTACGTCCGTGGAACCTTGTGTAAGCTGTGCCTGTGCAAGGCGCGATCGCGCCTCTGCGAGAGCGGCCTTCTCGCGGCGAACATCCGCGTCAACCTCGGATGCATCAATGCGCGCGAGTAGCTGGCCTGTGGTCACGCGGTCGCCCTCGCGAGCGGTCAGGAACATCAGCCTGCCGGACACTTTCGAGGCGATGGGGACAATGTGAGGAGATTCAATGGTTCCGATGGCAGTGTACGTTCGGGAGTAGTCCCGAACTACCGCCGGGGTGACGGAGACTAGCGGGGCCGTCTTGCCTCGCTCGCTCTTCACCTTCTCCTTGGCAGCAGTGTCCGCTGCCACGAGCTGAAGGCGCCAGCTCACCAGAGCGCCCAGGCCGAATATAGGAATAAGAGCGATGAGCCAGCGTTTCATGGAGTACCTTGGGAAATCGCACCTTGGATGCGGTAGTGCAGGTCCTGCGTGGTCCGTATCTGGTGAATTGTAGCACAGCGAGGTGCCACGGGAAGGCCTGTGCAGCCCTTCGAGCGACTCCGGGCTGGCGACGAATATGCCATAATGTCTTCAACATGCAATCGCTCATAAGACTGAGACTGCTTTCAGTCCTGATGGTGTCAATAGCTCTCGTTCCTGCCGGTGCAGGGGCAGCATGGTTCTGCGAGGGCAGGCAGTGCGGAGTCACGCTGCTCTACTGCTGTTGCAACGATCCATCCGGCAGCCGTGATGAGCGCTGCGCGGATGCCGACGCCCCGACGAACGGAACCGGCATGTGTTCGGCCGAGTGCGGGTGTGTCATGACGGCGAGCGCACAAGACTCGAGCGCTGCGCGTGTCGCATCCAGGACTGACGTCGGCACGGTCGATGTCCTGGTACCGCACGTCTTTACCTTTGCGCAATTCGCCCTGGTCGCCACGCCGATCCTCCACGTAGAGACTCGCGGCCCGCCCTGCAAGTCTCTCTCTGTTTTGCCTCTCGGCCTTCGCGCGCCTCCTCTCGCCTGACCTTCCCACGCCATCACTGTCTGATCGGGAATGTCGGCGCGCATCTTGTCCTCCAACCTTGAAGGAAGTGTGTTGCCTGCTG
>VFKD01000311.1 GCA_009885735.1 bacterium | reverse complement strand
CGCGGTTCCGCGAATACTTGATGAGATGCGAGCCCTGCTGGGCTAGGTGCAGCCCACCGGATCGAACATGAGCGAGTCGCCCACAATAACGCCGGTTTCATCTGCCGTTCCGGCGGCCAGCTCCAGGGTGCTCCTTCCTGCGGAGGCAGGCAGCACGATTCGCCACGGTCGTACTCGAGAACGGACAGCCATTACGGTGAGGTTCTCCGACAGAATGATGACGTCGATTCCGAACCTCATGCCAACGGTATGGATTCCATTGCACGGCTTCAGCCAAAGGCCTTCGCCATCCGTGAGACCTGTGCGCCCAAGCAGTCCCCTGGCCCTTGCGGCTGCACCGGATGGGCAACTGGCGCAATCGGCTAGAACTCTCCCGGTCCGAACCAAAGTCACTCGGTAGCACTGTGCCAATCCTCTCTCCTTCAGGCAGATTCTCGGGGCATCGGATGCTCTATTGGGCTGTGGCGATTTCCGGCGTCGGCCTCATTCTGCTCGCACGCGATCGCATGGGGCCGGTTGTCTCCAGCGTGGTACTCGCTCACGTCTTCGGCGGAATCCTTCTGTGCGCCGTACCAGTTCTGGCGCTGCTGAGGCGGCGTCCCCTGCCATCGGAGTGGCATGGCTCTCCCGGCCTGTTTGCTGCTGTTGCAGGAGCGCTCGGCATGCTGCTCGTTGGGTTGGCGCTCGCGGGCTCGTCCACGGGGCGCGAAACCACGTACTGGGCACACGTTCTCCTCGGCACTGCGGCGGCAGTAATAGTGCTCGTCGGTGCATTTCACAGCGGCAGAGTAGTTAAGCCGCCCTCCAAAGTGGCGCAGGCGGTGGCACTGCTCCTAATTTCAACCGGCGCACTGGCGGCCGCGCCCTTCGGCGCCCAGTCCTACTTTCGTTATATCACCGCCACCTCAGCATCGCAGGCGGATAGTCCACTCTTCCCTTCGAACACTCGCGTAGTGGACGCGCACAGCCAAGCTTGGTCCGACTCTACCCGATGCGGCGACTCGGGCTGCCATCCGCAGGCCGCAGCCGATTGGGCGCGTTCGGCACACGCCCAGGCCGCAACTCCTGTCGCACCCACCAAAATCGGCTCCTGGTGCCAAGGCTGCCACGATCCATTGCAAGGGCTGACTGCTTCCAAGCAATCTTCGGGAGTCGACTGCCTGGCCTGTCATGCCATGACATCTGTTCCGGACATGGCTGGAAATGGCCGCGCTAGCTTCTCGGCTCCAGAAACCTACCCGTTGGCGAACTCGAAAAACGCCACCGAAAGGTTTGTGGGCAGGTTCCTGATATCGCTGCGCCCCCAGCCTCATCGCAGTTCGCTGAGAACGCTCACAACCGCGGGCCGCTCCACGGTGTGCGCGCCGTGCCACCAGATGACGATCAACATTCCTCAGAACGCCTACAAGTCTGTACGGTACGATACTCTCTGGACTGATTGGCTGGCGAGCCCCTATTCCGGCGCCTCCGCACACTATAGCGCTCCGGTCGCAGGCGCAAAAGACTGCGTCTCGTGCCACATGCCACCAAAGGCAAATCCACATGCGTGCAGCGGCACATCGGACCAGAAGGCAAATTCGGGCATGCAAGTGGAGGTTTTTGCTCTTAGGCGCGCTTCCGCTGCAGGCATAGAGCACTTGGATGCACCGCTTGCCGGCAGACCTGTCGTCGTCTCTCCTGGTGAGGAGGTTGCAGTGGATGTAGTCGTTCATAACCGGTCGATGGGCCACTCGTTTCCGCCCGGTGGCCCACTTCGCCTCGCTCGGCTCACATTGCAGGCACTCTCAACGGTGGGACCAGTCGTGGCATACGAGAGACAATCCGACGAGCACATCTACGGCATGGTGGGATTAGACCGATCCGGCAAGGACGTTCATTATGATGATCCGTCCGGGCTTGCCTTCGCGCCTATCTCAAACCTGATTCCAGCCGGGTCCGCCGACACTGTCACGTTCAGATTTATGGTTCCAAACCTACCGGGGGAATCCCTGAGCATTCGGGCCCAACTGCACCTCGATCCAAAGCCTAGCCTAAAGGAGGTGAGATATCTAGCGCTTGCTTCCCATCAGGTCAGGATTCGAATCGCAGGAGCAGGAACTCCGACTGGACCCACTCCCATGCGAGCCGACGACTCTCGCGATGCCGAGCGGTTCAGGCTCTATGGCGTCGGCCTGCTCTCGTCAGGGCACTCGGCGCGCGCAAGGCGAGTGCTGCGGCTCGCTCTGTCGCTCGCACCGCACTCGGTCGACACGATGGTTGATCTTGGCCGAACTTCACTCGCCGAGGGCGATCTGCTTGCCGCCCGCAGGCAGTTTGAATCAGCAAACAAGGCCGCTCCAACCTCGTCGGCCCCACGCGCCTGGCTCGGTCACACCCTCCGAAGAATGGGTCAATATGCACGTGCCCTCGAGGTGCTGGAACCCCTCGCGGCGAAGTTTGGGCGCGACGCTGAACTGTGGTTCGACATCGGGCGGTGCCGGATGACTCTGGGCAAACAACAGTCGGCGATTGATGCGTTCCTGCGAATGGCTGAAATAGACCCAAACGACTCACGCGCGCATTTCAGCCTAATGCAGAGCTACCGTCTCCTTGGGCGCGTGAGTGAAGCAAGGCGCGAGGAGGCAGTCTATAGGGTACTCAAGCCCGAGCCACCGTCGGAAAGAGTGATCGGCAGGTTCTGGCGAGAGAGGCCGTCCCTTCGAAATGAGGCGGCGCCTAGACATGAGCACGCGCTGGTGACTCGTTGACCCGGCTTCTTGCGGCACTCATACTAGTAACGTCGCTCGCAGGCTGTCGTCGGAGCCAGGAGATGGAAACCGACAATGGCGAACCCGCGCGGCGATCCGTGATTGCGTTTGAAGATGTCACTGCCGCCTCCGGATTGCGGTTCACGCATGTGAACGGTGCGGCGGGAGAGAAGCTGATGCCGGAGACGATGGGATCCGGGTGTGCCCTCTTCGACTTCAACAACGACGGCAACCTCGATGCACTGCTGGTGAATTCGGGCCGGCTCGTCGGCAGCCCAGTGCCGTCGGAGTCTAGTCGTCTCTTTCAGGGTGACGGGAACGGAAAGTTCGTGGACGTGACAGACACCGTAATGCCAGCCACATCCACGTATGGGATGGGAGTGACGGTGGGCGACTACGACAATGACGGCTTCCAGGACATCTATGTCACAGCAGTTGGTGGCGATGGCTCTCACCTCTATCACAACTCCGCGGGCCCGAGCGGATCTCGCCGGTACATTGATGTGACAGCGAAGGCAGGCGTACGCAGCTCTGGATGGGCAACCAGCGCGACCTGGCTTGATTACGACCGAGATGGCCTCCTCGACCTGTTCGTATGTCACTACGTTGAATGGAGCCCGACGATAGACCGCAGCAGGCCGTTCAGCCTGGACGGAGTGCGCCGATCCTACGCGACACCCCTGGAGTTCGCGGGCGAATCGTGCCGCCTGTATCGCAATACGGGTAACGGCATATTCACCGATGAGACGCGAAGAGCAGGCGTGCTTAGTTCAGGGAGCAAAGCGCTCGGCGTGTGTGCGTTCGATTTTGACGAAGACGGCTGGCTGGACATCCTGGTGGCGAACGACACCGAGCCGAACTTCCTCTTCCACAATCAGAGTGACGGCACATTCAAAGAGGTCGCACTCGAGCTAGGAATTGCGGTGGCCGAAACTGGCCGCGCGAAGGCCGGCATGGGCGTAGACGTAGGCGACGAGATGAACAGCGGTTCCCACTCAATCGTCATTACCAACTTTGCCGGCGAGCAGCTCACACTCTACCGAAAGCAGGAAAGGGGTCAATATCTAGACGTGGCGGCGCAGAGCGGCATCGGCAATGCAACGCAGCTCTATCTTGGATTTGGGGTCTTGTTTGTGGACGTAGATGGCGACGGCTGGCTGGATGTATTTGTAGCAAACGGGCACATTCAGGACGATGCGGAGCTTCGGGAAAGCGGCGTGGCCTACAAGGAGCCGGCACTCCTCTTTCGCAACAACGGTGACGGCACCTACCAGGATGTGTCAAACCAGACAGGTACCGCGCTGCAATCGAGAAGCGTAGGGCGCGGCGCGGCCTGGGGAGACATAGACAATGATGGCGACGCAGATCTGCTGGTCACATCGAACAACGGTCCTCCGCGGCTCCTTCGAAATGACTCGCCGGTGGAGAACTGGCTCCGCGTAGAGCTGCAGGGCACGAAATGCAATCGTAATGGCTATGGAGCCGTCGTTCGCATTCGAGCAAAGGGGCTCGCGGTGACTCGAGTCGCGAAGGCGGCATCAAGTTATCTGAGCCAGAGCGATCCGCGACTGCTCTTCGGCCTAGGGCAGGCGTCAACGGTAGACAGCTTGGAGATTCAGTGGCCAAACGGACGCGTGGAGACACTTGTACCGGAGGGCACTAATCGCACTATTAAGCTTGTAGAGGGAGAGAAGTAAGCCCCGCGCAGCGAATGGCTCTGCGCGGGGCGACAGCCGCCGTTCTATTTGTCGAAGTTGCTGTCGAAGGCAAAGTCCGACGACTTGAAGTCGCAGCGGCGCACGAACTCAGCAGACTCAGTGGCGCCGTGCTCGCGGTCCATGCCGCTGTCTTCCCACTCTACACTCAGCGGTCCCTGGTAGCCCACATAGTTGAGCGCGCGAATGATCTCCTCGAAATTCACCGAACCGTGGCCCAGTGACCGGAAGTCCCAGAATCGCTCTGGATCGCCAAAGCCAAGGTGCCCTCCGAACACACCGGCTCGCTTCGGCACGTCCGACCAGTAGACATCCTTCATGTGAACATGGAAGATGCGGTCCTTGAACTCGTAGATGAATCGAACATAGTCCACACCCTGGTATCCAAGGTGGCTAGGGTCGTAGTTGAACCCGAACCGAGGATGCCCGTTCAGCGCCTCGATAGACCTCGCCGCGGTCGACACGTCGAAAGCAATCTCGGTGGGGTGTACCTCTAAGCCGAAGTTGACTCCACACTCGTCGAAAACGTCAAGGATGGGCGTCCAGCGCTCGTTTAGGAGCTCATATCCTGCCTCGATCTGGCCTGGGAGCACGGGCGGGAACGAATAGAGAAGATGCCAGATGCTGCTGCCGGTGAAGCCGTTCACTACTCCCACTCCCAGGTTCTTGGCTGCCTGTGCGGTCCGCTTCATCTCCTCTGCGGCGCGAGCGTTCACGCCCGCCGGGTCGCCATCTCCCCACACGTGCGGCGGCACGATGCTCTTGTGGCGGGCATCTATGTTGTCCAGTACCGCCTGACCCACCAAGTGATTGCTGATAGACCAGCACTTCAATCCGTGCTTAGCGAGAATGTCGTGCCTGCTCTGGCAGTAGGCGGCTGCATTCGGGCCCGTGGCCTCTGTGACGTCAAAGTGGTCTCCCCAGCACGGCAGCTCAATGCCGTCGTAGCCAAATGCCTTGGCCTTCGCCGCGATAGTCTCAAACGGCAGGTCTGCCCATTGACCGGTGAATAGCGTAACGGGACGCCCCATGGTCTCTCTCCTCTGAACTTGCGATGATCTCGCGCTGCGCGGCTTGACGCGCCGGTGCGCTGCGAGTGTCTCATTCACCCGAGAGTGCTCGTTTGCCTGCCCACGGGCAGTTAGTAAGACATTTTTGTTGATTCTTCGTGCTAGGGCTTGACTTTCACCTAAGATTGAACCATAATTTAACCATGGATAACTTTGGTGTTCCCGAACTGAAAAGCCCGCCTGGTAAGACAGGGCCAATCATGAGTCAGGCCGTCCAGGACTACGTCAAGGCGATCTACAAGCTGCAGCTTGACGATGGCACTGTTTCGACGACAGACATCTCCAGGCGGATGCGGACATCCCCGGCGGCCGCGAGCAAGATGATCCGTCACCTTGCCGCATCGAACCTGGTGGACCACACCCGCTACTACGGCGTGCGCCTCACACCGTCCGGAGAGCGAGTTGCCCTTGAGATTATCCGCCACCATCGCCTGCTGGAGTTGTACCTTCACGAGGCGCTCGGGTATGCCTGGGACGAGGTTGATGCTGAAGCAGAGAAGCTGGAACACCATATCTCGGAGGAGTTAGAAGACCGTATCGACCGCATGCTGAACTACCCTCAGACAGATCCGCACGGTGATCCGATCCCCACGCGAGACGGAACGATTGCGCCTGCAAGAGGCATTCCGCTTGCGGATGCGCTGCCGGGCCAGCGTGTCTTCATCTCACGAGTACGCGACAGCGATCCAGGTGTCCTGCGGTTTCTTACTAGTCTTGGAATGCGCCTGGGCACACAGATGACAATCAAGGACAAGCAGCCGTTCAACGGTCCTATTGTCCTCTCGATTGGCGAACACCTGCACACAATAGGCCGCGAACTGGCTGGCCACGTGTTTGTAGAGGAGATGACATGAACCTGAGCGACTTGAAGGTCGGCGAGAGCTGCAGGGTAGGCCGTGTGACCGCCGATGGACCGGGTCGCCGACGGCTGCTTGACCTTGGGCTTGTGCCCGGAACGGTCGTTCAGGCCATACGTCGAAGTCCCCTGGGCGACCCCACAGCCTACGCTATACGAGGCGCAACCGTTGCGCTTCGAGTTGAACAGGCGGCGACCATAGAGGTGGAGCCGCTGGAGGCAACCAAACCATGAGCCTATTTCGACGACGTACGGACAACGCGCTGCCACTTGGTGACGTTGCCGTGGCTGAGCATGGGGCAAGCGCATGCGGAGGCTGCAAACAGTGCGCGACAGGCGACCTCATTCGCCTCGGCCTGGACACTCGAGGATTCGACCGAACTGTCGCGCTGGCAGGCAACCCTAACACGGGCAAGAGCACGCTCTTCAATGCACTGACCGGCCTGCGACAGCACGTGGGCAACTGGCCAGGAAAGACTGTAATTCGTGCTGAGGGCGCGTACAAACACAATGGTCTGAGCTACAAAGTAGTGGATCTGCCCGGCACCTACTCCCTGCTCTCGGAGAGTGCGGACGAGGAGGTTGCGCGCGACTTCTTGCTTTTCGGCAGGCCGGACGTGACGGTCGTGGTGACGGATGCCACGTGCCTTGAACGGAACCTAAACCTAGCCCTTCAGGTTCTGGAGATCAGCAGCCGAGTGGTAGTAGCTCTCAACTTGATGGATGAGGCACGCCGAACTGGCCTGGAGATAGATGTTCGGCAGCTTGTCCGGGAGCTTGGCGTACCCGTGATTCCTATGGCTGCACGTCGAGGAGAGGGTGTGCCCGAGCTGCTCGCGGCTATCTCCGATGTAGCGGATGGTGCCTACCCTGTCCCGAAGCCGAGGACGCCAAAACTGTCTAGCGAGATGGGCTTTGCCATTGGCCGGCTTCGATCCGACCTCGAGGCTCTCTACCCAGACCTGCCTAACATGGGCTGGGTGGCAATGAGACTGCTGGAAGGCGACGCAACCATCGAGGCAGCGCTTCGCGACGGCTCGCTCGGAAGTTTGGCCCAGCCTGTCCTTGCAGGTGCAATTGCATTGGAGGCGAGATAACATGGCCAGCCCTGGAGCAATCCTAGAGGATGCTGTTCGCCTGCGGGCCGGCATCTCGGCGCCGATGCATGACTCGATCGTCGAAAGCTTGTATACCGAAGCAGCGTCAATTGCCGACCGGTGCGTCGGTCGCGAAGGGCCGCCGCGCGGGCACCGGCTTGGTCAGGTCTTGGACCGGATATTCACGAGTCGTCTCCTCGGCTTCCCTGCAATGCTGCTGCTCTTCACGATTGTCTTCTGGCTGACGATTGCAGGGGCAAATGTGCCCTCGGCAATGCTGGCCGATCTCACGCAGGTGAAGCTCTATCACCTGCTTCATGCCGGAGCGGCTGTCATTCATGTTCCCACGTGGCTGTCTGGATTAACCATTGACGGCATCTATCTTGCGATGGCCTGGGTCTTCAGCGTGATGCTCCCACCGATGGCCATCTTCTTTCCGCTCTTCACCCTGCTCGAGGACTTTGGCTACTTGCCGCGAGTTGCCTTCAACTTGGATCGCCTCTTCAAGCGGGCCGGAGCACATGGCAAGCAGTCGCTGACGATGATGATGGGCTATGGGTGCAATGCCGCAGGCGTGGTATCAACGCGCATCATCGACAGCCCGCGTGAACGGCTCATCGCGATTATCACGAACAACTTCAGCATCTGCAACGGCCGCTGGCCCACGCTCATCCTGATGGGCACCATCTTCATTGGCGCGACTGCGCCTCCCGGCTATGCCAGCCTCGTTGCCGCCGGAAGCGTGGTGACTGTTGCCCTCATCGGCATCGCGTTCACGCTGCTCGTGTCTGCTTTCCTGTCTCGCACCTGGCTCAAGGGCGAGGCGTCCACATTCAGCCTCGAGCTCCCGCCGTATCGGCCACCTCAATTGCTGCAAACGCTCTACACGTCCATCATCGACCGAACGCTTATCGTACTGCAGCGAGCGATGCTCATGGCGGCTCCAGCGGGCGCGGTCATCTGGCTCATCAGCAATATCTCGATTGGAGACGCCACTATCGCAGGCCACATGGTGGCGATGCTTAATCCCATCGGCCTCGTGATCGGCCTCAACGGCGTCATTCTCCTGGCCTATATTGTCGCGATTCCGGCTAACGAGATTATCGTGCCCGCCATCCTGATGCTGACGCTCAACATAGGCAAGAGCGCGCTGGCCGGGCAGGGAGTCATGATGGAGTTCGACGATGACTTGGTTACCTACGATGTCCTTACCAAGTTAGGCGGCTGGACCGCGCTCACCGCGGTAAACCTCATGCTCTTCAGCCTGCTGCACAATCCCTGCAGCACCACTATCATGACGATCTGGCGCGAGACCGGCAGCCGCAAGTGGACTACCATAGCCACTCTCCTGCCCGTAGCGCTCGGCTTCGCGGTCTGCTTCACCACCGCCACAGTTGCCAGACTGATGGGCTGGGTCTAGGAGCAGCCAACCGATTCTTGCCAAGGCTCTCGACGTATGATATAGTAGGCCTGTCTTGACGCCACTCACCTAGCGTGAGAACCCGCGTCCGACGCCCCTGCTGTGTACCGTCGAAAGGATTTTGCGGATGCCGCTCCCATGGCCGGCCCAACGGGTGTCGCGTTGCTGCGCCTCGCTAGCAGCAGGCATCATGGTCCTCGCCTGCGGAACTGCCGCCTCAGCGGATCTCGCACAATCCTATCGGGACCTTGCCGGAGCAGTGAAGCCGGCAAACCTTAAGGCCACCATCACCACCCTCTCCGAGATGGGCTCTCGAGTCGCGGGTTATCCCGGCGACGCGAAGGCCGCACAGTTTGTGGAGCAGCGATTCCGCGATCTCGGCCTCGAACAGATTCGCTCCGAGCCGTTCGAGGTGGCAGTTCCAATCGACAAAGGAGCTTCGATCACTGTGCAGGGCGGCGCCACGCTTCCCCTGTTCCCGCTGTGGCCGAACCTTGTTCGAACCTCCCAGCTTCCCCAAGACGGGCTCACTGCGAAGGTCATCTACATTGGTGACGGCAAGATTGCTAACTTCAACGGCAAGGAGGTGGAGGGCTCCATTGTCCTTGCCGACTTCAACTGCAGCGCCGAGTGGATGAATGCGCCACGGCTCGGCGCAAAGGCGGTGATATTCGTTGCGCCGGACTCGACGATGCGCGGAGAGGCCGAGGCTAAGTTCATCTCGATTCCAATCTCGATTCCGCGGTTCTGGATCGCCCGTTCTGACGCAACTCAGCTTCTGGCCGCTACCGCGATGGGTGAATCCCCTATCGGCACTCTCAAGTGCGAAATGCCCTGGGAGAGCCGAACTGCCAGGAATGTGATTGGAGTGCTTCCGGGGATCGACCCCAAGATGCGAGACCAGGTGATCGTCATTGAGGGCTACTACGATTCTATGTCGGTCGTTCCTAGTCTCGCTCCCGGAGCCGAATCGGCCTGCGGCATCGCGGCGATGCTCGAGATTGCCAGGATATTCAAGGAGAAGCGGCCCGGGCGAACCGTGTT
>VFKD01000160.1 GCA_009885735.1 bacterium | reverse complement strand
GACGGACCTGAGACCGATGCGAACACGTTATTGAGGCCGAGCCACTCAACGGAGATCGATGCTGAACGACTCGTGCGCCCAGTGTCAGGTACTCAGGCATTCGAAGATCCGAATTTGCTGCGGCCCGCGCCCCCTGCAGCGGAGCTGAACACTACTGAACGAGATGGTCAATGACAGTCTGTCTCGGACACTCTTTGACGGCCCCAGACGCCGCAGGCCGCCCATCCACCATCACCGACGGCATGGCCCAGATTCTCACGATGGTGTATGATGATGCGGATCGCAATACTCAACTGCACTACGCGGACGGCACGCGCGTCACGAACAGCTTCGACTCCCTGGGCCGCATCGCGAGCCAAGCCTACTCGCTCGGCGTCATCACGAACACATGGGACTCGGCAAGCCGGCTCACTGGAGTGCAGTTTGGGCACGCGGCGTATCGGTTCACGTACTCGTTCGACACGGTGGGCAACCGCAGCGTGATGCAGATAGGCGACGGAGGGAGGTTCAGTTACTCCTACGACGCCGTGAACCAGCTCGTCTCCATCCTGAATCCCTACACTGAGGTGACGACCCTGCAGTACGATTCCCTCGGGCAGGAAACGAAGCGAACTTTGGGAAACTCCAGCACCATCAGCTTCGTCTATGACAGCGTGGGACGCAACACCGTGATAGAAGCCAGAAAAAGCGACGGGACTCTGCACGCGATGTACACCGCGTCGTATGATGCTGCAGGAAACCGCGTGACCGTGGCCGAGAACGGTGGGATCATCGTGAGTTACGCCTATGACAATGCGTACCAGCTCACGAACGAGCAGCGAAATGGGGCGAACGCCTATAACAACACGCTTACCTTCGACGGGAACGGAAACCGCCTGACAAAGGTAACGGCAAGCGGAACGACAACCTACACCGCCGACTCTGCGGACCGGCTCACGAAGATCCAGCCGCCCTCGGGCTCGATAAACACCATGACCTATGATAATAATGGGAACGTCACTCTTGAGCAGATCGGCGCCGTTCGGGACACGTACACGTGGGATGCGGCGAACCGGCTGAGCGTATGGAACTCGGGTCAGTACAGCGTGCTGCAAACGTTCAGCTATGATCCAAGCAGCCTCCGAGTACGCAAAGTCCTTGCGGCTCGCACAGACAACTACCTCAATGATGGCGCAAACGTCGTGCAGGTCGTGACGGGCGACCCGGTGGTCTACCAACAGCTCCCCGGCGAGTGGGGCTCCATCTTCTCGAATCGGTTCAGCGGCGCAACCAAGTTCTATGTTCCAGATTTCCAGGGCCATTCCAGGCTCTACCTCGACAGCGCGCAAGCAATCGCAGGTACGGCTCTCTACGACGCCTGGGGAACGGAACTGGTCAACCCAGGCGGAATAAAGCTGGACTTCAGCGCGTTCGGAGCTTGGGATTACTTCCGGGACTCTCCGACGCGCAGCTACGCCTGGCACCGCCACTACCGCAGGGACTGGGGCCGGTGGATAAGCGCGGATCCGATTGGATTTGCGGGCGGATCGATGAATTTGTACGAGTATGTGGGGAATAGACCGGTAGTTTGGATCGACCCGGACGGCTACGACGGCCTAAAGGATACGCAATGCTACAAGGATCTCAAACACATATTCGATGGTCCGTCAATTGTCAAGTCGACCGGATTGGCATGTCTGACAGAAGTAGTGACCAGCAATGCACCGAAGGGCTCATACCTAAAGAAATTTGGTAACTTGATTCAAGGTACTGGCTTCACGCTTTACGGCATGGGTGTCGTACATCGAGCCGCGATACTTGCAGCTCAAGTTGCGCTTTCGGGTGCAATGGTGACGAATCCTGTGATCGTAATTGGAGGTGTAATCGTAGGTACGACCATCGCGGTTGTCGGCGTATACAATGCAGTAGACGGCTGGATCAATGGCTAGTTCAGCGTTAGTCGGTGACCTCAGGTACATGGCAAGCGCGGCACATTGTTGTTGGCATCTTCGTGCTCAGGTTAGTGTCAGCAAATGGTATAACCGCCAATCGGACGCAGAGTTTGGAGGCAATTATGCGATCTGCCGGATTGCGCCGTGACAACAAAGGTACAATTGGTCTGGTTCCTACTATTCCCGGGCTTCGTGTTCTGCGCGCTGGCCGCCCTCCTGTGCGAGATATCTCACATTAGGCAAAAAAAGCCGCTTTCCGTGCGTATGGTTGCCGCCGACTGGTCAATTGCACTTTGTGTTGGCCTGATTTGTGTTCGGCAGTTCCACATGGCTGGAGACCGGATTGGAGGTTCTGCGCTTGGCGTCATTGCATACGGATGGCCGGTTCTCGCGTTCGTATCGTGGCGGTTGCGAGATAGCTCGCTCTGGTTGCCATCTCGTCCGCGCGATTAGCCGGAGCGTGGTAGTCGTGTCATTCGAGTGCTCCCGTGCATTTGCCACTGTTCATCTGATGAGTTCAGAGGAACACCGTGTCATAATTGGCATACGCCGGTACGCCGGTGTAATTTCCTGAGATCATGACTTGGTCGCCATGTCAATACATTCATGGAGGTGGAGGAGAAGTGCATATCCGCCAGCGGCTCTCGCCTTATGGGAATACAACCTGACGACGGCGCGATGGTCCGCGAGGCACCGGCAACGCATAGTTCTGAAGAGAAGTCTGAAACCGCGCAGTAATTGACAAAGGGACTACTGGTAAGTCAAGGATGGTGTTTGAACGTGCTGGCTGGTGAACGTGCTCGAGCGCCCAAAAGTGATCAAGGTATAGGCGCTAGGCATTGACTCACGTATTCTTTCGGATGCACGTTTGCGAGTGCGGCGACGAATTAGGAGAGACACTAGGAGAGACACGATGTGTGACTTTGCTTCCGGCGGTGTTACGACCTACGTTTATGACATGCCCCCGTCGCGTCGCGAAGCGGGAGACAAGGCGGGCAGCGGCGCTGCAGACCCGCTGAATCCGCTTGCCGATGGGCGGCGGGTCACGTATTCGTATGACATTGCGGCTATCATCCGCCCGGACGGGACGGTGGAGAAGCGACCCGAAGGGCTCGGTGGTAGCACCTGGTTTGGGGGTGGCGGGGCGGCGGAGGAGTAGGCAGTTGGCAGTGGGCAGGAGGCAGTTGGTCCTTCGACTGCGGCACGGAACGGTCCTTCGACTCTGCCACGATACGGCTGTGGCAGGCTCAGGATGAGCGGGCTTGGCAGTTGGCAGTAACGGCTGGGAACGTAAGGGCAACGGAGGGTTTGACACATGCCGCGAGCGCGAAAGACGGTAGTCGAGCCCGAAACGACGGTCCCCACGCCAGTGGACGGCGGCGCGAAGCTCTGCGTGGCGCTCATTCTGCACGACGATGCCTACTATCTGGCTGAAGCGATAAAGTCTTTCGCGGGGGCGGGACCCGTCTTCGCCTTCGTAAGCCGCGTGCCGTGGAACTCCACCGAGGGCGAGTGGGAGGCGGCGGCGCTTGCAGCACGCGAGGCGGGCGCGGAAGTGGTGGTGGGAGACTGGCCCTCGGAACTGGAGCATCGCCAGGCTGCGAGGAAGCACCTGCTCTCGCTGAGTTTCTCTCATGCACTCATTCCGGACGGCGACGAGATCATCGAACCGGGGCTGCTCAGGACGCTCGTTGAGCTCGCGCACGGCGATCTCGCGGATCAGGTTGCGGTCCACTGGGACACCTATTGGCACAGCCCGGAGTATGTCATTCGCCCGCGCGAGGGCTTCACGCCCACCATCCTGGTAAACCTGAAGGTATGCGAGCCGGTGGGCCTGCGCAACGTTTCCGGTGGCCGCCGCCTCCTGCTTGGTCCGGAGTATGGCCTCATTCACCACCTCTCGTACGCGGGTCCGGAAGCGCGTATTCTCCGAAAGATCTCCACATGGTCCCACGCAGGCGAGCTTGTGCCCGATTGGTTCGAGCGCGTCTGGAACGGGTGGCAGACCGACAAGTCTCTCCGCGACATTCATCCCACTCATCCGCGCGCCTACCACATGGCCGAGCACATCTCGCCGCCCGTTCTCCTCGCAGGCGCGATGGAGCGCTATCGCGATCTAACCAGCCAAACCAGCGAGCCGAGTCTCGAACTCGTCTCGTGCTCGGAGACTGCCGACCTGCCTACCGTCTCAATCGTAATTCCCCTGCACGGAGGCGAGGACGACATTCGGAACTGCCTCGACAGCCTCGCGAAATGCCGCGACCTCTGGACCGACGTCCATGTGGTGGACAACGCCTCGCCGGACGGCGCGGCTCAATTGGCAGAGTCATTTGAATGGGCGCAGGTGCATCGGTGCGACAGCAATCTCGGCTTCGCGGCGGCGTGCAATCTGGGAATTAAGGCGTCTGCCGCCGAAGTGGTAGTGTTCCTCAACAGCGACACGGTGGTTCCGCGAGCGGGCCTCCGGCGGCTCATCGAGGCGCTGGTCGGATCCGGCAGCGTGGGCGCGGCAGGTCCATACACGAATCGGTGCGGCCACGGGCAGCAGATTACGCCGACCTACACCAGCATCGAGAATCTGGACCTCTTCGCCGAGGACTTTGCGAACCGCATCGCCGAGGACCGCGAGACCGACATGCTAGTGGGCTTTTGCCTTGCGGTCAAGCGGGTGGTGCTGCGGGAGCTTGGCGGCTTCGACGAGCGGTTCGGGCTTGGCACGTTCGAGGACAATGACCTTTGCCATCGGATGCGCCGCGCAGGATACCGCCTTGTGATTGCAGCCCGCAGCTTCGTCCACCACGAGGGCTCGAAGACGCTTGCCAGGCTGGGCAATGCCCAGGAGCTGATGCAAAGGAACCATGCTCGTTATCAGGAGAAGTGGAAGCGCGACCTGGAGACGGGCTTCGCCTCTCACCTGGCCGGAACCTCGCCGGACGTAATCGCCTTCAACATGTCGCTCAAGCCGGAGACTCTCGTGAAGGAGATGAGGGAGCGCGTGCGCTTGGCGGACATTTCGCTCTGCATGATAGTTCGCGACGAAGAGCGGGTCATCGGTGCGTGCCTCGAGAGCGCCAAGCCCTTCTTCCGCGAGATCATCGTGGTGGACACCGGCTCGACCGATAGAACGGTGGAGATCGCTCGTGCCGCCGGCGCGCGCGTGGAACACTTCGAGTGGTGCGACAGCTTCTCGGCCGCCCGAAACGAGTCGCTTAAGTATGCCAAGGGCAAGTGGATCTTCTGGATGGACGCAGACGACACTCTGCCATGGGCGTCCGGCGAAGCGCTGCTGGAGAACGCATTGCGGGCACCCGAGCGAATCGTGGGCTTCGTAGTACCGGTGCGGTTCACTCAGCAGGGTCGCTTCGGCACGCAGGTCGACCATGTGAAGCTGTTTCGCAACAGGATCGGAGTGAGGTTTGAGTTTCGCCTTCACGAACAGAACCTTCCATCGCTGCGCCAATATGGAGGCGAGATTACCCGGTCCGGTGCAGTCGTCTACCACTCTGGATACGACACTTCGCCGGAAGGGCAAGCCAAGAAGCACCTACGTGACCGCAGGCTGCTAAAGCTGGACTATCGCGAGAACCCAGATCATCCGTTCATCCTGTTCAACATCGGCATGACGCTCCACTATTTCGGCTGGCACCGCGCGGCGATTCGGGTCTTGATGAGATGCATCCGGTTTTCGACCGCAAGCGAGACCCACACGAAGAAAGCATACTCTCTCTTGGCAGTCTCGCAGCGCACCCTAAATCGACTTGCGGATGCAAGGGCGACACTCGCATCCGGCCTTGACGCTGCGCTGGAGGACCCGGAACTCTTATATCATTCTGGTCGGCTGGCGGAACTTGAGGGCAAGCCGACGGAGGCGGTGTGGTACTACGAGCGACTGGTGAATCGAGACGAGAGCGAGGACTTGAGCAGCCTGGAACTAGGCATTCTTGGCTACAAGGCGTTTCACAATCTTGGCACGGTCTGGATGCAGGCAGGCGACTATGAGAAGGCAAAGGGCTGGTGGCTGCGGTCGCTTGAGGCCGCGCCCGAAGTTCCGCTCGCAGCCGCTTGTTTGCATGACGCCGCACTCACCGTGGGGGACTTCCACAGCGCGCGCGAGGCGATGGACTGGATGCTGCGCGCGGAGGGCCGAAGCGCGCAGTGGCTGGAGATGGGCCTGCGCTTTGCGGATGCGATTGGGGGCCGCCGCAACGCCGAGGATTTCCTCCGAGGAGAAGCCGCCAGAAATCCATCTGGCGCCGAGGTTCATCTTGTTCTGGGGCGGTTCCTTGCCGAGGAAGGGCGCAGAGAGGAAGCTGAGCCGATTCTCACTGCATTGGCTTGCCAAGGAGTCCCTGCGGCATGCCACTTCCTCGGCCTGCTGATGAAAGCAACCGGCAGTCGAAACTCCGCGATTGAATGGCTGAAACGGGCGAATGAGCTGAGCCCAGGGCACAAGGACACCCTTCGCGAGCTGGAGGCGCTGGGAGTGGATCCCGCGGTCGAGCATGAGAGTGTGGTTTAGGGCATAGTGGCGTCGTAACTCCCTAGCCCCTTCGCCATTGCCTCTTTTCCCCCTCTCCCACCTAGAGTCGAGCGGCAGGGAGAGAGTTGGGTTGAGGGTACCGGCGGTGGCTTCGCTCAGGGTGACAGTGTAGGCGGTCCTTCGACTGCTCGACGGTGCGGCTGTCGAGCGCTCAGGATGAGCGGGTTAGCGGTCACGGGACGAACAGTTTGGCGCGTACAGATTGAGCGTGTTGGCGGACTCAGGGCGAGCGGTGTCGGGATCAGGCCGTGCCGGTTGGGGGGTCAGGACGAGCGGAGCGATACGTATGCGCTCTGCGCGACCGGGAGCCTATGGCGGCGTGGCGGCGCCAAGGTTCCCGAGAACGGCTTCGCAGTCATCCGCCAGAACCTCTGCGTCGTCGGTTTGGGGGTCCATCGCTCTTGCGAGGTCTCGGGCTGCGCGATAGTGTGCGGCTGCGTCGTCCAGTCTATCGAGATCGTGAAGGCAGAGCCCTGCCAGCTTCATTAGGCACTTGGCTTCTGCCAAAGCGGCGTCGGGTGCGTTGTGGAACGCTTTAATTGCCTCTCTGTAGCGCGGTTCCGCCTCCTGGGGCCTGCCCCTGCGCTGCAGAATCTCGGCAGTTTGCTGCATCAGCTCTCCGCGCCGACGGTCAGCGCCTTCCGCATACCTCAGCGACAGCACTTCTCTGTCCAGTCTTGCAATGAGCAGAGTCAGCCGGTTTTGAGGCTCCGCACGCAGCTTTCGAACTCCGGCTAGGACCTCCTGCGCGCACTCGGCCTGCAGCGCGGCGCACCCAGGAGCGGCGCCGTAGGCGTCGGCAGCCTCCTGGTATGCTTGAATCGCGTCCGCTGCCCGCCCCGAGGCCGTGAGCGCGGCCCCGAGAGTGCGGCAGAGATCGCCCAAGTCTTCTGGACGCACGAGCGAGTCTGTGGTGCGCGCCAATCGGTCTTGCAGCAGATCGCACGCCTCACTGTGCCTGCCGAGCGCCGTTAGCTGGCGGGCTTGCGCAAGGCAGTCGCCTATCACCCCGTCCGTTTGGCGCACCAGAGCACACCGTTATATATGATGCGACGAATAGCGGGGTGGAAGTAGGTGGGGATCGTCTCGTGGCCGGGGCGGAAGTAGAACACTCGGCCTATTCCATAACCCTCACCGACTCCTTTTCCGGGTCCGCATGTGAAGCCAGGGGTCTTGCCTTCACCCACGGTCCAACAGAGCCCGGTGGGGAAAGTGCGCCCATCCAGCGGGAAGTAGGACTGAAACACCATCACGAGCGGCGGCGGAACGTCGAAAGGCGCCCCGTAGTACTCCTCGTGGTCCAGAGTGAAGTTGGTCACGCCCTGCGCAATCGGATGCCACGGCGCGCAGACGTGAATCTGCTCGGCCTCCGGCGGGTCGTTCTCGCGCCAGCCGCCCTTCAGGTGGCCGTGACCCTCCACCACTTGCTGAAACGTCTTGGAGTAGTGCGCCGAGTGGAGCGCCAGGAAGCCCATCCCGCCTTCGTGGACACGGCGCACCACGCGCTGAACCGTATCGTCGCTCACCTCGCCATGCCGCGCGTGGCCCCACCAGATGAGCACGTCTGTGTTGTCCAGGTCGGCTTGCGAGGCGCCCTGATCGGGATCGTCGAGATTTGCGGTCTTCACCTGCAGGGTCGCTCCTCCCAACTCCAGCAGGCCGTCGGCCACACAACCGTTGATGCTCTCGGGGTAGATGCTCTTTGGAGCGTGCGGTGGGTTCTCGTCCCACACAAGTACGCGTACCGTGCTGTCTGTTGCCATTCGGGCAGTTCTCCATGACTTGTTGCGGCGCTATTGAAGCGCCGGACTGTGGAGTGGTTCGGCTTCCTATGGCGGGTTCCCTGCTGAAGAGGTAAGCTGAACCGTAGGATCAAACTCAAAACTTCTGCGACTTGAGCACGACATGGAGGACTAGGTATGGCTCGCGCGTCGGTTGGAATTGGAATCTTGAGCTGGGCTCACGGCCATGTGAATGCGTATGCGGATCGCATTCGCGGCTTCAGCGACGCACACCTAGTGAGCTGCTGGGACGATGACTTGGAGAGGGGAGCCGCAAACGCCGCGAAGTTCGAGATACCCTTTCACAGCGACATCGACACAGTTCTGAACGATCCGCTCGTGGAGTGTGTCATTGTCGCTTCGGAGACCAATAAGCATCCTGAGCTCTGCATTCGGGCGGCCCAAGCAGGCAAGGCCATTCTCCTCCAGAAGCCTCTGGCACTGACGCTGCCGGACTGCGATCGGATCATCGAATCGGTCGAGAAGGCGGGCGTCTGGTTTTCGATGGCCTACCAGATGCGGTGCGATCCACAGAACATTCGCATGAAGCAGCTCGTGGAAGAGGGCGCGCTAGGCCGAGTGGGCGTGGTTCGCCGCCGGCACTGCATCGGTGTCCTGTTCAACAAAGCTTTCACCGAGGGCCCAAGCAAATGGCACATCAGCCGAGAGGCGAACCGCGGAATGTGGATGGACGACGCATCTCACCCTTGCGACTGGCTTGTCTGGATGTTCGGCAAGCCCTCGACGGTTATCGCCGAGGTGGACAATGTCCTCACGACCGTGGCGCCGGACGACTGTGGATTTGCCATCTTTCGCTATCCGAATGGCATGATGGCGGAGGTTCACAACGCCAGCATCACGCATGTCTCGGAGAACACCACGGAGATCTATGGAGATACGGGCGTGATTATCCAGAATCATGGAGATGGCCCCTCGTGCGCGGTGAAGTCCGCCGATGCGCATGGAGTGCGCCTGTGGCAGGTTGAGAACTCGGGCGCAGGTTGGGTCGACCAGGGGATACCCGTGCCGGCTGGACACGGCGAGAGGATTGCCGGCGTGGCGCGGCCCTTCGTGGATGCGTTCATCTCCGGCAAGCCGATGTGCGGCGTTCGAGAGGCGCGTATCTCGATAGAGATGGTGCTCGCGGCATACGAATCCGCCGAGACCGGCAGGAGGGTTTCCCTCGCCTAGCGCCCGGCCACGTTAGTGGCAATCTGGTTACGTCTGTCCTATCAGTAGCGTGATACAACCTAAAGGAGAAAACCTGTTGACCAAGAGAATCTCGTCGTTTGCTGCAGTTGCAATGTTTCTGACTGTTCTGGCCCCATCGGCGTTGGCCCAAAGTGTACCGCCAGACATCAAGGCTGTCTACGATAAGCTTATCGCAGCGATGGTGAACAAGGACGTGAAGATGCTTGCCGCCACGAGTTCGCCGAACTTCAGGCTCAAGCTCGCGACGGGGCAGGAGATGAGCGCAGAAGAGGCGTTCAAGACCCTGGACAATCAGTTCAAGATGATGCCCGGAAAGCCGAAAATGTCACTGAAGTTCACCAAGTGCGTCGTGAAGGGCAGCACCGCCACAGTGTGGGTAACCGGCACATTTGAGAGCAAGATGAAGATTTCCCCCGATAATAAGACTGGCGCCTTGGTTGAGACCAGCAAGGGCAAGGACATTCTGGTCAAGAGTAAGAAGGGCTGGCTCTTCAAGTCTATCGAGTTCACCGAATCGAAGTCGACACTGGACGGGAAGCCGTTCGATCCAACGGCAAACGCACCGCAGCCGTAGGACCTCCCATTGCCTGCGGCTTTTCGATGAGTGCAGAGGCCGCTGAAAGGCGTCCTGTTCTATAACTCCGAACCGGGGAGATTGCCTAATAGGCTCTGTCTCCGGTTCGGATTCTTCAGGCATCAGGAGACGAAAGATAGCCGCAGCGCGTAGGGTGACGGGGCTTGTGCAGGCCAACGGCCCAGAGTTGGCGAGACGGCGAGCGGAGCGGCACTGGACGCTTGCCGCGCTTTCTGATGCCTGTGGTGTGTCCGAGGCGACGCTGCAGGCCGCAGAGTCTGGCTCGATGGTGGACCCTGCGTCACTGTCGTCCGTCGCCAGCGCTCTAGGCATTGCCCTCAGCGAGATCACCGAGCTGCATCCGCCTGCACTCCTGAATGGCGTGGCCGTCGCTGATCCTCCAACACGACCCGAACCGCCAATTGCCCCATCAATAGCCGCCCGCGAAGATGACCTGCAACAACCTATCTTGCCACTGCCCGAGCCGGACTCCGAACTGCCTGCGGACAGTGCGGAACCAGTCGTGCCGGAAGTTCCCGACTCGCATTCACTCTCGGTTGAAGCAGTAACCTCACTTGAGCCGCCCCGGGCCGACGCACCGACCAATGGCGAGCGGACGAGCCGGCCTCTAATCTACCGAGAGCCCGGGGCCGAAGTCCCGCAACTGTCGGCGCTTCCCTCGCAATCGGCGCCGAATCGCACACCATCTCGGCTGAATCTCCTTTCCGCGGTTATCTGTATCCTGCTGGTCCTGTCATCGGCGATCCTGTGGCGAGAGGTGCTTTCAGTACGAAAGGAGGCAGGTAAGCGGTCGTCGGACTATCAGAGGGTCCTAACTGAGAACCTAACGCTTGGTGCGCTTGTGGAGCTTCAGGCGAGCGCGACGCCCAAAGAGATTGTTGCAGCGCTTCGGCAAGTCCAATCGGTCCCGACGCAAATGCAGTCCATGGTGTTCCGGCGAATGCTTCCGATGGTAGGTTCCACCAGAGCCGAGGTGTCGGACGCGGCGATTGAAGTGGTGGGCGGTCTCACGGGAGAAGCCGCAATACGCGACATTTCGTCTAGCCTGCTGAGCGGCTCGGCGCAATCGGGCAGACTTGTTGAAGCCCTGGCTGGGCTAGGGTGGCCGTCCGCATCGGAACCGCTTCGCGTGGCTCTCTCGTCACCGAAATCGCTTGTCGCCGCGAAGGCAGCATCTATCGTTGGCACACACTACTCCAGTCACATTCCAGACCTAGCCAAGGCGGCCGAACCGAAACTCTTAAGCGGCCTCTTGGATGCAGCTCAGCTTACTCCGGAAGCTACGTCTGCGGCACAGTGTGTTGCGGCGGCAGGGAGAGTGCTTCGGTCGCCCGGTGCGTCGAGCGCCCTTCGGTTGCGGGCGCTGGCCGCCGTGCTGAATGCCGAGACAACTGCGATTACAGACGATCTGCAGGCGATTGCAAAGGACGGCTCCCGGCCTGCGATTGAGCGACTCCTGACCTACGCGGCAATGCTAGGAGGGCCGAAGCGCGAGGCAGCCGAAAAGGCGCTCGCCTCGGCTCAGAGCGTTGACTTGCTAGGGCGAATTGGGCTGGCGCTCGCTGATGGTCAAAGTCGTAAGTTTGCTCTTCGCCTCCTCTCGATTCATATCCAGAGGGCATCAGACTCGGAGTATGTTGGCTTTACAGCGCTTGAATCGGCGCGGTTCGAAGCGCAGCCAGGTTTCCTGCTGGATGTGCTGGCAAGGCAGCAGAATCCCACCAGAACGGCGGATGCTCTTGTGCTCTTGATGAGCCGGGATCCATCGGCAGCCCGTCGAGTGCTGGCTCGCAGGCGCCTTGCGCCCGAGGCGACTGCCCGCGTGCTGTTTGCGTCGAATAGTGCGGGGGATATCGACCGCGCCTCCCAGCTATGCGTTGGGTTGCTGGAAGCCGCTGCAGCTTCGCGAAGGAACTATGGATTGGAGCAGGCGCTTGTCTCCGCACTTCGAGGGCAGTCACGAAATGTCGGGTTGAGCAGTCGGCTCCTGAAAGTGGCGCGGATGCCGAGGGCATCGGTTCAGACTCGGTCTTGCGCGCTGGAAGCCCTGGTAGGCGGCACGCACGAGAAGCTGGGAATTGCTGAAGCGAAGCGGCAAGCCGAGAGCCGCATGCTGCCGACCTCGGTCTACTATCGCCTTGATCGGCTCAGAATGCTTCCCGGAGCGGCGGCTGCAAGCCTACCCGGCTCGAAGATCGCCAGGTCGTTGATCCCACCGCCAGCAGGTCGGATGGCGGTCTACCTCGCCTCGCTTCCGGGAGCATCGCTCTCCGGCAATGGAGACCTGGAAGCGGCTATGAAGGCCCTAGAGGCGAGGGACATGAAAGTACCAGCTGGCTGGCTCATGGAGATTGCGCGGCAGATTGCTCCGCAGGCAGCAGATCATTGGTCCCGCGAACTGCTCTTCACTGGCCCCAGCGCATCAGGGCGCCTGCGCAATAACCTGGTTGCCTGGTGGAGGATAATTGGTCGTCACTCACAGGACGAACCCCGACCGCTATAGGGTACGTCAGCGGCGTGCCGAGGCGTTCCTGGCGGGCCTAGCCGTCGTCATCCTGCGGCACAAAGAGCGGCAGCCTTGTTCGACCAGTTTGCGGAACGATGTGCGCCTCGGGCACGAGTCCTTGCGGCGTCTCAGCAAGCTGCTTAGCTTCGGCCGCCCGCTGGTCGGCTGGGGAAGTACCCTTGGAGGCAGAATGGCACAGAGCGCTTAGCAGTCCGGCAGACCGGGCGACGCGAAAGTGCTCGTCGTTAAGCTTGATTCCCGCCGGGATGAGCACCTCGCCGCGAATGTCGGTGACGTCGAGCCCGGTTACCCAGCCCATCCATACGCGCGCCTGCGCATACTCCTCCACCGAGTCGAGCTGCCGAGCCTCCTTGCCATCTACCGTGCGATTGTACCGAACCTCCGCCTTCTCCTTCATGTCCTGAGCGGTGGCCGCGGCAGCGGCGGAGGCAACCGCATGTAGCTTTCCAGCTGCCGTTGCGCGGGTCAACACGTCGTCGTCGATGATGTGGCCTGCATCTACGATGAGTCGATTCTCGTCGTCATAGACCGCTCTACCGGCTGCCTTGCCCTTGGCAAACGCGACTTCACTGCGCGCTATGCCGTCCTGAGCGCTCCCTTTTACCTTGCCCCAGAGGCCGGTCAACTTCGATCTCAAGTCATCAGCCATTTGCACATCCTTCTGGACCCGATCGGGGGCCTACGGCGACCACGGCACATCCGAAACTCCATCTTTCTTGTTGGCGTACCTCGCCATTACGAAGAGAAGGTCGGAAACTCGGTTCAAATAGACCAGTACTGTTCTATTCAGGCTCCGCTCTCGGGAGGCACGAACCACCAGTCGCTCCGCCCGCCGACATACCGCCCGTGCTAAGTGGAGCGTGGCTGCGGAGGACGATCCTCCGGGCAGAATGAACGTTGTCAACGGCTCTAGGCGCTCCTCCAGCTCGTCTATCTTCAATTCGATTTGAGTAACGTCTTCGTTCCCAATTCTTCGAATGGACGTCGCCGAGCGCGTATCGCTCTCCAGAGGGGTGGCAAGGTCTCCACCAACTACAAAAAGCATGTTCTGCAGCTCGGTCGCGATGCCCGTTGTGCGGCGGCAGAGCCCTTGAGCTAGAGCGGCGCCTAGCAGGCAGTTCAGTTCGTCAACGGTGCCGTACGCCTCGACGAGAAGGTCGTCCTTCGGCACG
>VFKD01000687.1 GCA_009885735.1 bacterium | reverse complement strand
CGCCGTGGAATCGAAGTCTATCCATTGCATCAGAATGGGAGGTACGCCATGCCCACCGTCGCGATAAGCGTAGACTGCGAAGCCGCAAACGCAGGGAAGTGCTACACCAGGGAGTTGGTACGGGTTGCAGAGGAGTTTACCGTACCGCTAACCTGGTTAATTTTTGTGTCCGAGAAGGACCCCATGTCGAACATCAATCTGTACCACTCCGAGTACCTGCATCGGATTCCGGCGTGGCACGAGATTGGCCTCTACGTCGGCTTTGAGAGCAGCAGCGGTCCAGTCACGGATCCAACAGAGAGGGGCGACCTCATTCGCGTGGGCAAGGACGTTCTCAAGCAGTGTCACGTGAAGCCCACCAGCTTTCGGGCGCGCGGGCAGGATCTTCAGGCCACGGACATCAAGGCGCTCGAGGACATCGGCATCCTAGTGGACGTTTCCACCTGCAACGGCGTCGAAGACCTGCATGGAGTGGTGTGGTCTGCGCCAAGTTCGAAGCCTTATCACCCGTCCTACGATGACCCGGCGGCTTTGGGAGAAGCGAAGCTCTTGGTCGTTCCCGGATCGGGATTGGGCGGCAGGGAGGCGTGCTTGGGCAGCGGGTGGGACGCGGCGGGTCCGGTTCTGGAGCATGCGCTTCGGCATAAGGACGTTGTCGTGGTGCGCCTGAACGATGGGTCGGACTGCGTAGCGGCGCTACGCTCTTCGCTTGAGATGTGTTGCGCGAAGGGCTCCCGGTTCGTAACGCTCACTCAGCTCGCGTCTCCCTAGCAGACACCATCAGGAAGTTCGGATTGGAAGCTGCCGTGAGATATCCATGGCCGGACATATTCGCGCGCTACTCTGCAGTCGTGCCTAATGGCGACGCAGTAAATAGGCCTATCAGCTTCGGCGATCCTCTTGCTGAATATCATGCATGCTCCGAGGCGGCTGGGCTCATGAGTCGGCCCGATCTCGGGGTCATCTCCGTGTCGGGCGCCGACAGAGTTTCGTGGCTGCAAGGCATGGTGACTCAGGACGTCGGTCCCTTAGGCGAAGGCCGTCCCTGCCTGCCTGCGTGCATCCTCGATTCCACGGGGCACCTGCGTGCTGAAGCTTGGCTGGTGCTGCGCGGCGACTCGATCGCTCTCCTCCTGGACCAGACCCTGGTAGAGCCAATCCTGCTGCTGCTCGACAGCTTTATCATCATGGAGCGCGTCGAGCTTGTGGACCAGAGCGACTTTCTCGGCGTGCTGGAGTTACTCGGTCCAGCTGCAGCCCGCTTGGCATCGGGGGTAGACCCTGACTCTGGTTGTACAACTGTCGATGACTGCCTGGAACTCCGGGGCTCCGCCGTAGTAGCGCCGTTGGCGTCACTAGTGCCAGTATTTGGCGAGCTGGTGGACGACGGAGCGATTCCAGCAGGATTCGAGGCGTGGGAGATGCTGCGTGTCGAGCGCGGCGGGCCAAGATGGGGCGCCGAGCTGGACAGCTCCGTGATGCCCGCTGAGGCTGGGCTCGACACGACGCATATCTCATTCACCAAGGGCTGCTATGTCGGCCAGGAGATCGTGGCTAGGCTTCGCTCACGCGGTCACACAAATCGCTCACTGGTAGGTCTCGTCACGTCAGGTTCAGAGCAGATGTGCGCGGGAATGCAGGTGGCCACGCTGGACGGAAAGAGCGTTGGGCGCATCACCAGCGTGGCCCATTCACCTCGGCTTGGTCGTGAGCTTGCGATGGGATACCTGCGCCACGATGCCTCGCGAGACAAGGGCGATCTCGTTGGAGTCTCCGACGAGCGTCGAATGGAGCTCCACGTACTTTCGCTTCCAGCTGCCGATGAGGGACACGAGTGAGCTCGACCGGAAGGGTGTGCGTCTGGTGCCAGAAACCCATCGCTGTGGCGGACCGCGTGGCGCTCTGCGACCGCTGCGTGGCGGCGCACCACGAGGAGTGCTGGGACCGCAACGGCCGGTGCAGCACGTTCCGGTGCAGTGGCCTGCCCCGAACGATGCGCGGCGACGAGGTGCGGACCGCGCAGCAGCTTGCGCTTGAGCAGGCCAACCGCGAACCCACCGTGTGTCCGTTCTGCACGAATGCCGTCTATGTGGGCAGCATACGGTCTGCTCGTCCACCGTCTGGAGTACAGCAGCAGGGAAGCGGCCTAATCGTTCGATCGCACTTCCAGCCGGACGCAAAGACTGGCTCCCTGGTTAAGCGCCTGCTGGGACGTGCCGCACCCGCGCGAACATGGTTCCTTGCTGGAGGACACGTTCGGTCGCGCTCGTGCGGAAGCTGCAAGCGGCTCTTCCTCTGGGGCCTGTCATCCGACGATGCGCTGGCGTTGGCCGCGGATCGTGAGGAGGCAGAGAGGTTCTGTCCGCGTTGCTCAGGACTGCTCTGGCCGGCAGAGATTCTTTGCGGCAAGAAACACTCAGGGGGCGCCTACTTTGAGTGCGACGAGACCCCCAACCTCCATCGGGATTGGTTTGGCCATCACATTCTGGATCGATATGTCTACAATCGATGGCCTCCACCTATCCCCTCGCTCGCCGCGCACATCTGCCCGGAGTGTCTCTATACAGAGGTCGCGGGCCGGCCCATCTATCGGTTCCTATAGCGTAACTTGTTCACGACAATCCTTACTGTTGCCCGGAGCGGCCGATCTGGACTTCCGTAAGTCGCACAACAATGCCAGCCTACGGCAGCGCCGTGGGTAACGCGCCGTGTCAATCACGCTGTGCGATCCGGTATCGGTTGGCTGGGCCGAAAGCATCCCCGGTGCCTGCTCCCCGGGCGGTGCCCGAGGCTATGGTTGTATAGCCCCGCCGGGGCTGAACTGCGTCTCCGCGCCGGAGGCGCACAACAATGCCAGCCCACGGCAGCGCCGTGGGTAACGCGCCGTGTCAATCACGCTGTGCGATCCGGTATCGGTT
>VFKD01000180.1 GCA_009885735.1 bacterium | reverse complement strand
TTTGAAACAAGGGCCCGTTTACCGGAGTTCGACACTGCAATGGCGAATGGGCTGCTGCCGACCTGTACTTCGGAGGCTATCTTACCCGTGGCTAGGTCGACCAGAGATACTGAGTTAGAACCTGTGTTCGCAGTTACGGCGAACTTGCCATCGACGGTCACACCCACGTCCGACGGCGAGCGATCTCGATTCGCTGCCAGGGCTGCAGGCGCCTGCGTGCGTCGGCTGGGCGCCGAGGTCGACAGGGCCGCCCCGATGCCGGAGAGTGCGACCGCAACCATAACCAAGATTCGAAGAGAAGTCATTCTGCGCGTGCGTCCTTAGTGAAAAATGGGCGGCGGCGGACAAGCCGCCACCGCCCTGAACTGCGTAGCACTTCGGTTAGCGAGCTGAACCAGCCGCTATAGGCTTAAACCCTCAGCCGAAGACGCGGGCCGTCTTGGTGACGACCGGCTTGCCTGCCAGAATTGCCGCAACTGCGTCCGGTACATAGGCCTTAGTGGCCGCGGATGCATCCGGACTGTCGTCGAACCCACCCTGAAACCGCAGATTGTACTTGCCGACGTCGTCACGCTCGAGTACGGCGAACGACGGGGTTTGTTTCCATGCCATGAAGCGGGTAAAGTCGCCGTTCGGATCGTCCACGACGGTGATCGGCAAGTTTTTGCCGTCATACCACTTCGTGAGACTGTCCGCTGTGTCGTTTGCACTCACATGCAGGCCGACGATCTTCACCTGCTTGTTGCCGTCGTACTTCTTGAGAAATGCCCCAAGGCGCTTCTCATAGTTGCCCGAGACGCTGCACTGCTGGCTCATGCCGCAGAGCACAATCACCTTCTCCTTGCTCGTGGAGAGCTTAATTGCGGCGTTTGCCTTCGCCTCGCCCGTCTTTAGGTCCTTGATGACGGGGAAGTTGAAGTCCTTCACCGCCTTGTCGATGGCTGCGCTCGGTGCTGAACCTACCTGCGCATACACGCCGACGCCCACTGCAAAAGCAGCGACCGCGGCGGCCATCACGCCTGC
>VFKD01000524.1 GCA_009885735.1 bacterium | reverse complement strand
CTAGGATTCGAAGCGCGTCACCTAAAGTTGCCTTGGGCTTGCTGGAAACGATGCGTGCCATGCTCTCCACGGCGGATATGGACTCCTTGATGGAGTTTCGATAGTCTGGGTTATGTCGGTCAGACAAGAGCTCGAGGGCACGCTGGAGATGTGCAGACACTCCTGCAAATACTGTGTCCCGAATCGCTTCGTCAAGCATCGCCACTTCCTGCTCCGATGTGATGTCAACGATACATCCCCCAATAATCCGGTAGCCTGATAACTCGCGTTCCAGCGTCGCATTTAGCATCGCTGTGAGATCTGGCTTCGACTTTGCGAAGTAACGCCCTACAAACTCAATGAAGTCGTATGCCTCATTCCACGCACATCCGAAATAGAAGTCCCTGATCTCATTTAGCTTGAGTTGGTCATCATCTGAACGCGTGTCAATCGGCCTCTTAAAGTAGGAAAACCATAGACGTGCGCTGAATGATCCCATTAGCCCGACGCTGTAACGGTCTCTTAGAAAGCCGTTACTCGACCACAACGCCATGTCGAGGACATTCCAAAGAGATATCCTTAGGTCGTCATTCATCCCGCCAACTTGTATAACATCTGAAACCGGAGTGAATCCTTTGCGCTGGCTGAATGACATCATGTCGTTTTTGCCACCTCAGTTGTTCCAATCCGTGTTCATAATGCAGGACTCTGACGTATTACCGCCGAAGTTGCAATAGCGCCGTCTCGACGCACTTGTCGCCGAGGCTGGCACGACTCGCGGTCCGGGCTCGCGGAATCCACACACCTCATATCTTCCCAAACCACTCCATATCGACCTCAACCGACTCGTGCATCTCGATCCTCACGCCCAGCCCGAGTTCCTTCAGCCGCTGTACAAGCTGCTCGCCGTCTATCAGGTCGATAGGCGGCGCGCCATCGCGGGTGGCTTCCTTCACCGCTTCCCGGGTGAACGTGCCCGTGGTGATGAAGAGCCCTTTGTCCGTTCGCCCCTGCATTGCGCCGCGAAAGTCTCGTATCTGGCTTGGCGAAATCGCACCTTGGTATCGCTTACACTGAAACAATACGTGGAAGCTCAACAGCCCTGCAACTCGCGCAATACCCTTGCCGTCGATGCCGCCGTCGCCCGACTTGCCGGTCACCTCGACCTGGATAAAGCCCGACTCCCGGAGAAGCCGCTGAGCGAGCCGCTCGAATGCGGCAGGCGGCATGGCCATGAGCACTTGGTGCAGTTGCTGATGCCATTTCAAGGTGTCACCTTGCTCCTCTATGGCATCGACGGATGGTGAGGGACTGACCGACTGTTGCTTACGAGGTTTACTCTTGTCTGCCTCTCGGACGGTCTTCATAACCTCCCTGGGATCAAACTTGCTCAGGTCGAGGTCGGTTGAGGTCAGCGACCACACTCCCCGCTTCGAACCGGAGTTGTCGATCAGGCCCACCTTCTTGAGGTAGGTTCGGCTCCAGGCAAGGCGATAGTCAACCTCGCTTTGCGATGTACTCAGGTGAGTAATCTCGAGGACCTCATCCGAAAGCTCGAGGAGCTCGACTACCTTCTCGAATATCTCGGTCGTTGTGCCCGAGCCTCCCAGCGCTTGCAGAGCCTGCAGCGTCGGGAGCATCATGCCTTCGTAGTTGGGCAGGTGGGTTGGGTAGTGTGCCATGGGCTTGGTTTGGGTGCTCTGTGCCTGAGATGCGGCGTGCCCGTGCGAGGGCCTTCGCCTGCACCAAAGATAACAGACGCGGGCTTCGTTGTCAATCAGTGTGGAACCCTGGGCGGGACCTTGGGCGGGGCAAGCCCCGCAGCCCTGCGCACGTTCTCAGCACCGCCCTGGCCCTAGAATCAGTCCGCGAAGGCGGACTTCGTGCACTTCACAGCCGCGATTTCAATCGCAGGGGGACAGGGCACGCTCTCGTCACCGCGCAGGCTTGGAATTGAGTCCGCGAAGGCGGACTTCGTGCCCTTTACAGCCGCGATTTCAATGGCAGGTGCACATAGTACGAATGCGCAGCGGACGAAGCGAGTCTCGCATGGCTGCAGAGGTCGTTTTGAGCGAGGGCGGACCCTTCGACTTCGCTTCGATGGGGCTGAAGCTCCGCTCAGGGTGACAATTCTGGTGGCCGCGAAGAGACTGGGGATGGCGCGTTAAAGCTCGGGCTGGGCACGCCCAGCAACCCCACACCCGTTTTCAGCACCACGTAGCTGCATGCCTGAGTCCGCGAAGGCGGACTTCGTGCCCGACTCAGCCGCGATTTCAATCGCAGGTGCATATCGCAAGATTTCGGGCAAGCGCCACAACATGGACTCTGACCCTATCCTGCCCATCCTGTCCATCGATGTTTCCTGTCGTTCCCCTTACCTCGTCACTCCAACCTGCCAAACACGACTTCCCGCGCAACTTGCTGTATAATGGAACCAACCGCCTCGAGGGGGAGACCGCTTGGTGCAACAGTTCCACGCCTCCGTTAAGCCCCTCCTAGAGGAGCTTCGAGGCCGCTTCCCGCAAACGCCGTTCCTGGCCCTGGGCCAGACCATCTGGTGGGACGAGCCGATGAAGGCCGTCCTGCGCAGAATGCTCGACGAGCTTTCGCTCGGCGGGACCACCCTCTTCGGCGTACACGATACCGACTATTTCGCCAAGCTGCGGGGCGCGGCCACGGGCAGCTCGCGGTTCGCGCTGATGCCGCATAACGACGGCTCCACCAAGGACCTGTGGTCGGCTGCGGGCGAAATCTCGCAGCTTTTCGGCAGCGAGACCTTCCCCACGCGCCAAGACTTCCTGCGGCATGGAGTGCCCTTCGGTCGGCTGGCCCGCGCAGCAAGCCAGGGCGACAGAAAGCTGCTCGACGAGACCACCGAGGCTTGGGGCTGGCGAGGAATGGTCTACACCGGCTCGCGCGACCTCATCGTCCACAATCTGCCCCTGGCAGACATGGGCGACGCCGTGGAGCGCATGCTGACCTGGGGCTTCGAATCGACCCATGCAGGCTTGGTGGACACCTGCTGCAGGGACGAGGCCGGCAAGTTGGCGGACAGCCTCGTGGGCCGAGCATCGGACTATCAAGCTCAGAATCCAGGCGGGCACCTCTCCGCAATGTACCAGGCACTCCTCCCGCAACTCCTTGGGACAATGCTGGGGTCGGCTCCAAAGCAAACCGACGTGGTCTGTACAGCGCATCTCCTAAATCTATCGCCCGAGACGGCTCATTTGCCCCGATTCAACTTTCTAGACCTCTTCCTCGCCGAGAAGACCCGCGCCATCGCCCGCGAGTGCTACAACCAGGCGGTAGCGGGAAGCGAAATGTACACGCTCGATCGATTCGGACTTGGCGCAATTCCGTTCGACGTGGTCACGCCGCAGCATGGCCGAGGCACCCTTCGCGTGACGCTCCGCGCCGTGCATATCGAAACTCCGAACCCAATTCGAATTCCTACTCCGATTCCGGTCACCAGCGTTGCGCAGCTTGCGGAGGTGCTCACGGCGGAGCTGGGCCACCATGTGACCGTGGTTGGTAAGGCCGTCGCGCTCATCTCGATGCTGGCCCATGAGTTCCTCTTTGTCTTCAACGAGGAGGGCTCGGCATACGTCCGCAGAACACGCAAGATGAACGATCTGCTCGCCGCAGCGGGGATTGACTTCTCGGTCCACCCCATTCTCCGCGTCAAGTACCGCACCTGGGATTCGCTCAGGGCGGCAGGAGCAACTCTCGCGCTGCCGAGCCACCTTGCCGCCGCGTTTGGCCGCAAGACTATCACCTGCGAAGAGTTCGCGCAGAACTGGCGCACCGTGGTCCAAGAGCAGACGGACCTTCTCACCGCGCTTAAGCAGATTCGCGGCGCCCGTTCCCTGCTGGACTTCCTATCGCATCGCGAAGGCGGGGATTGGCCCGAGCAGACAGTGACACACGCCAAGGCGAAGGAGATGCAGCGAAGCCTGTGGACCAGGGCGCACGAACTGAAGGTACGTGTCCAGGCGCTGTATGCCGAACTACGAACAGTGAAAACGCAAATCGTCGAGGCAGAGAAGCAGAAGGGCGACCACTTTAGGCGTGTGGCAGATTGGACGCCCGAGGAGAACGCACGACGCGCATCTCTTGAGGATCTCGTGAACGGCAAGCTCGCCGAGCGGCGAGACCTGATGCAAGCCATTGAGGATAACAAGGCGCAAAGGGCAGCTAAAACTCGGGGCTCACAAGCCGAAACTGCCCGCGCCGCCGCGATGGAGATCGAGAACCTCGCGGAAACAGCCCGTATGCGCCTGGTCAGAAACGCGATCCTCACTCGGGATGGCCTCACGCACACCGACCACCGTCCGTCCGCCTGGTGGCTCCCTATGGTGGATCCATCCGGCGGTTGGTTCGACGAGGTTGTGAAGACGACCGAACTCTATGCGGAGCCGCTTCGCAGCTCGTCGTGACGCCTCTCAGAATGTCGCCCAAGCCGATCCGCCATGCTCTGTGCCGCCTCAACGACCCAGCCATCT
>VFKD01000487.1 GCA_009885735.1 bacterium | reverse complement strand
TCGTGAAGAGGGAGAACAGAATGATACAGAAGCGGCCTTACGGAGACACGGGAGACAGCCTCTCGATCGTCGGGCTCGGCGGAGTCGTGATGATGGGGATGGAGGCGACGCCCGCTCGCGCCATCGCGGAAGAGGCAGTGGGCCGCGGGGTGAACTACTTCGACGTGGCGCCCAGCTACGGCGACGCCGAGCAGGTGATGGGTCCAGCCATTCGCGGCCTGCGCGACAAGCTCTTCCTGGCATGCAAAACGGCGAAGCGTACGCGAGACGAGGCCGCCGAGGAGCTTCGCCTGTCGCTAGAGCACCTCGGGACAGATCACTTCGACCTCTATCAGCTCCATGCCGTTTCGAGCCTGGAGGAGGTCGAGACCTGTTTTGGACCCGGAGGCGCAATGGAGGCCATCGAGGAAGCGAAGCGTGCCGGAGTCAGTCGGAACGTGGGTTTCTCTGCGCACTCGGCGGAGGCTGCGGTTCGGCTTCTGGAGATATATCCCTTCGCGTCGGTCTTGTTTCCGCTTAACTACACCACCTATCACCAGGCAGGGTTCGGTCCACAGGTCGTTCAGAAGGCCGAGGAGCGCGGCGCGGCGAGGCTCGCGCTGAAGGCAATGGCGAGAAGGCCGTGGCCCGACGGCGCCGAGAAAACGCATAAGAACTGCTGGTACGAGCCGCACGCCGATCCTGCAGAGGCGGAGTTGGCGCTTCGCTGGACTCTCTCATTGCCCATCACCGCAGCCGTGCCTCCCGGTGACCCCGGTCTCTTTCGGCTGGCGCTCGACTTCGCGGAGCGCTTCCGGCCCCTGACTGACAAGGAGCGGGCCACCGTAGAGGAGAACGCTCGCCAGAACCTCCCGCTCTTTACGCTGGCAGCATAAAACAAAACCCTGTACACAGTGACTTGTGGTCACTGTGTACAGGGTGCATTTCTGGATTCGGCCTTGCTACTGTGCGGCTGCCGTTCCAGTCGTTGGCGCCTCGTTCAGGACGCCTCCCACACGAAGCCCGGTGAACGCTCCGTCGTGCCGAATGCTCACCTGGTCCTCTGAAATGCGAACCAATCTCCAGCCCTTCACAAGGGCATCGCCAGGGCGGCAAAGGATAGTTCGCCCCGCCACTTGGATCGTGGCAACGGATGGATCGCCGTGTACGATTCCAACCAGCCGTATCTCCGGCTCAGGCGCGGGCGGAGCCTCGGGAACGACAGGCTGCGTAGACAGGCTCGGCGGGAACCCATTGCCGCCGCCAAACGGATTGAACGAGGTCGGACTCTTGCCGAATCCTCCCGCACTTGGGAGCGGTGGAGGCGCAGATTGCGTTACAACCACTTCAGGTTTGTAGCCGGGCTTGGCCTCCTCGCGGATGGGCCGAAACGGATCTGACGGACCAAGATCAAGCAGCGGATCAGTATTGATCTTGTTCTGCTCCGTCTGCACCGCACTTGGAAATGCGGTCCCTGGCTGTCCTGGAGCGTCTCCTTTAGTCGCGACGCCACCCGTAACGTTCGGCGGAGCCGTGTCTCCCACAGCAGTCTCATTCTTTGGTCCGTCCTTCGCCTTCGGCGCCACGGTCCCAAGAATGATGTGGACCACGAAGAAGACGAGTACAACGATAAGGCCAATGAGGCCGGAGGCCTTCATCCTGTCAACAGAGCTTAGTGTTGCAAATTTCATTGTCTGCTTTCCCCGCAGCTACTCGGTAGGTGGGCGGACCGAGGTCATCGGTCCACCCACGCCCGGCGATTAGTCCTGCAGCATCCGAATGGTAATGAAGACCATCACTTCAGAGCGCCGATGATTTCGGTATTCGTTCTTGAAGAGCTGGCCAATCAACGGCAGGTCACCCAAAATTGGAACCTTTGAGAACTGCTTGATATCCTCGTCTCGAATGAGTCCGCCGATGACAAAAGTGTCGCCGTCCTTCACTCGAACCGTGGTCTCGGCTTCTCGTGCGCTCGTCTGCGGCAGGCCGCCTACGAACCCAGTAACCGTACTAATGACAGGGTGAACACGAAGCGTGATAATGCCGTCATCATTCACGCGCGGCCTCACCAGAAGCACGATGCCAACCGGCACCTCTACCACCGTGAACTGATTGCCCGTGGTGGGGCTGGACTGCGCGAGCGACTGGAAGCGCAGCGTGTCGCCGATGAAGATCGATGCATCCTGATCGTTTATCACCACGACTTTCGGACTTGCCAGCAGCTTCGCCTGTCTGTTGGTGACCATCGCATTCAGCGTGGCGAGCGGGTTGAACTGCACCCTCCCGAAGCTGCCGAAGCCGAGTGGGCCCAATGGCAGACCGCTGCCGCCTGGAACGCTGCCGCCACCGGAGAGTCCTGGCCGCTCCACAAACTGGAACTGGTTCCACTCCCACTCAACGCCAAGGTTCTTGGTGAACTCCGGCGACGAATCGACCACGCGGGCCTCAATGAGCATCTGCTTTGGCGCAACGTCGATGGTCTTGAGAAGAGACATCGCGGCATCAAGTGCGCCCGGCGCCCCTCGAAGGACGAGGGTGAGCGCGCGCGGATTGACCCCTTTTGCTGCTCCGGTAGCGCCGCCGGACAAAGCAGGCGAAAGAGCCTGACTTGCCGCCGATCCGCCCGCCTGGCCTCCCGAGCCGCCACCGTCCGCACCGCTCGGCCCTGCACCCACAAACTGGCCGCTGAGTGGCTCGAAGACGGGCTTCGGCAACATGTTGCTCTCGATACCAGTGAAGGCCTCGACATCCGGCGCTACCTTCTCGAGCAGATTGATAAGCTGAACTGGAGCCGCATACTTGACGTTGTAGACCCGAGTCTCCACGTCCGGCCGAGTCTCCACATCGATCAGCTCAAGCGTTCGCAACCCGTTATCTACATTCTTCTTTGTTCCCACCAGCACAACCGTTTCGCCGGCAGCCTCCACGTTCAGCCCCGTCACCATCTTGGACAGGGTGGTTGCCAGCAGCTTGGCAGGCCTATGGCGCACCGGCACGCGCTCGGTGGAGCGAATGAGATCGGGATTCTGAATGTCGTTGTCCAGCAGCAGCTTGGCTCCCGCCTCCAGGTCGTCCGTACAGCCAACGAGCGTGACTCCCGTGCTGTGAGGCCGCGCGGTGAGGTCGGCAAATGCCGCTTCCACCAGATCGGCGGCTTCCTTGCCCGGCAGGTAAGCGAGCTTGATCTGCCTGGTAGTTCCCACTCTCTCCAGAGTCTGGCGCATCTCCTTGGTGGGGGCGATCACATAAGTGTCTCCCACACGACGGGCGCCAAGCCCCGAGAGGTTCGCCACCACGACGATGGCTTCGTGTACCGATTTGTCGCGCAGATGAACCGTAATCTTGCCCTTGACGTTCGGGTTCAGCGCTACATTGACCCCGCTCTGCGCGGTGAGAGCGCGTATTACCTCGCTCACCTCGGCATTCGCATAGTCAAGCGACACAAGCTTGAGCTTGGCGCCGGACGACAGGTCATTCTTGTCTGCAGCGCGTGCTGAACAGGCCAGGGCCGCCGTCACGACAAACCATCCAACTCGTCCTAAGAAATGTCTATTCATCCTTGAACCTCATGGCTTTATTGCGGTCCGACGGCACTTTTTGCATCGAGCAGCCGAACCAGGCAGCGATTTTGCGAACTTATCCCGATGTTGATCCCGATTCAGTCTGAGCTTGCTTGGCGTCCGGAGCCGGCACCGGAATCCACCCTGGTGGTGCGTCTACGTAGCGTGCGACACTGACTTTCGATTGCAGATACGGATAGCCGTCTTTTCCAACAGTTACGTTGCAGTCGCTAAGGGCTATGAGCCTCGGCCACCGCTGCAAGCCTGCGAGAAACGACCTCAACTGCGTGAATCCACCCTCGAACACAATGGTGCTGCGGATCTCTATAATGTCGTCCGGAAGAGCATCTGCAGGCGGCTTGACAGTTGGCCCATTGCCCGGCTTGGGCTGCTGAGGAGGAGGAGGCGCCGCCAGCGATGAGACGCTGACAATGCTGTTTCCAGTCTTCATGCACAGCCCTGTGAGCGTTCGCAAGAAGTCGCTCTGCTCGGCCTCGCCCATTGGGAGCGTGGCGATCTGCGAGTCCTTCGGCAGCTTTTTGATGTTTCCGAGCTGCGTGAGGTACTTTTCGACCTGAGTGTGAGTCAGGCGAACGTCCTTCCGAGTTTCTCGGAGCTTGTTCTGCCTTGGAACCATTACGGCACAGCAAATGAGCAGTGCGATAGGCGGCAGCAGAATGGTCATCCACTTAACGACGGGAGCGGGTAGGTTTGGCATCTTCTCTCTCCTTAGTGCTTTGTTGCCGCGGGCGGCGCCGCTGAGCCCGCAGGCTTGACGGTCGGAATGACTGGCTTGAGAAACGAGGTCTGAAGGTCAAACTTCAAGTCTCGCGCCCCCATGTTGTCCTGCAGCCTCGACAGGCTGATGAGCTTAACCGGCTCCAGCGCCGTCGACCGATTGATGGTGTCCATAATGTCGGCCACCACACGAGGCGTGAGCGCCTCGCCGCTCAGCATGATGGTTCCATTCTTGTCGATCATCAGAGTGGTGAGGCAGCCCTTGCTGGCAACGGATGCCGAGATGAACTCCACTGCTTGTCGAAGAGGACGGTTCCTAATACCAATTGCAGTGACTATCCCGGCCTGACGGTCGAGCGCTGCCACCTTCGCCGAATGCTCCTTCGTAAGCGCATCCAGTTCAGCCTTGATCTGCTTGTGGCTGCGGTCCGCCGCGGAATTCGCATATCCCACGCTGATGGCAGCTGCAACGGTCCCCAGGAAGATGACCGCGCTCGCCGCTGCCGATATCATGAAGGCCTTGGGCGCTCCTCTGCGTTCCGCCGTCACCTTGTCGCCCACAGCTAGGTCGAGCGTCGGAGCGCCTTCGTATTCACCCAGTGCGCCGCGAAGCGCAAGTCCGGCGGCAACCGTGTAGCGGTAGCCGTCGTGGCCCCCGGAGAGGTGCATTGCTTCCGAGCCGAGCTCGATGGCATCGACAACGGAGACCAGTTGGGCTTCGCTGCGAAGATGCTGCCGGAGAATGGTGAACAGCTCCTGGCCGTACGATGCGTCAATGGCGAATTGGACTTTGATCTTCTCTCCTGCCGCGGGGAATTCGCGAAGGAAGTAGTCTATCGACCTCTGCACCTCGGTCATCAAAAGCGAGATGGCCTGCCTGTTGAAGTTGTCTCCGCCGGCAGTTGCGGCGACCGGAACATCTGGCGCATCGTAGTCCGTATCGGGCGCAAGCATGCCGCCCATGGGCCTGCTGGCCCCCGCGGTCACCTGCCCGCCCTCGTTGCGCAGCTCCGAGAGTCCGGTATCCACCTGGCGATAAAACTGCAGCGAAGATTGCTGGGTAACGAAGATGTCCGTGCTGTTGCCAGACAGAATAACGGTTGCAATGGCCTCGTCTGTGTTGAGGAGCGGATAGAGAGCTCGAAGCACAGCGATGGAGCCGGGCTCCATGGCCATGAGGTTCATGTTGGAGGCATCCACCACAGACCGGTAGCTCCCCACCACTCGCTCTTCGGTTCCCATCAACAGCACGCGTGCTACCGCTTCCTCGCGGGTTTCGCCCTCAGCCGTGGGCATCTCCGGCAGGCGGCAGAAGTCGAATGCCGACTGACCGGACGGTAGGATGCGATAGTGGTCCATCTCTCCGCGAAGCACCGCCCTAACGTCCGCATCCGGCACGGGAGGTATCTCCATCACACGGGCGACCAGGTCGCACCCTGTTATTCCCACCATCACCATGCCGATTCTGGGATCGACCTGCATACACACGGCGCGAATTGACTCACCGAGTATTTGGGCGTTAAAAGTTCCGTCCGCCAGGATGCCGCCTGGAGGCGTCGGCACGGCAGCAGCTCCAGCGAGTACCGCGCTCTGGCCGGCTAACCGAACGCATGCTCCACGAATCTCTTCCGGTGAGATGTCTATTCCGATGACTGCCCTATATTTCACTTGACTTTCCCCTGGTGTCGCTTTGCCGCCAGTCCATTGGCGGGTTATTCGGAACGGCCGCGAGCATGTGTCCTGCGTCGGCCTCGCGCTAGATGCTCTTCTTGCTGCGAATCTCCACTGAGCCCTTCATCACTCTCGTATAACCATTTATGGTCGCTGTGACAGAAAAATTTACTGCCCCTACATTTGCAGGTGTTCCGGGAGCGCTGCTGGTGGTCCAGTAGCCGATGCCCGGCGTCGAGGCGATGAACGTGCTGTACGTTAGGCTGAGCGCGGTCACTTTTGCAATCGCTACCGTGCCGGCCGTCGGCAGACCGTTGACCTGCTTCCTGATGTCCGTGCCGCTCAGGTAGTATCGAATAGAGCCCTCGGCGCATGTAGCAGTGACCGACGAGGCGGTGGCTGCCGAGAGCGCGGATGCTCTTCGAAGCGTCTCTGTGAGCGTGTCCACTGCCTGCCGCGAGTTTGTGTTCGCAACATTCTGGTTGACTACCAGGTATTGCGAATCGTAGGTGCTCCGCAGAAGTGTCCAGAGTCCGGAACCGATGATGGTCATCAGCAATCCGACGATGAGGATCTCTATGAG